>JACMKL010000469.1 GCA_014380105.1 Candidatus Melainabacteria bacterium | reverse complement strand
CCTAGTAAAATACCAAATCTTTTAAACCATAATTTGTAAAGTTCATTAGACATTAAAATATTAATGCCTTAGTATAATTTCCAGTCTTCAACTTGCAATAATAACTCTAAAAATGTGTTTAGTGCAATAAACAATGTTAATACCAATAATGTTTAGTTTCCAACTTAGAATTAATAAATACAATAAAACGACCAATCTCAAGTATAACAACAATAAAATGAAATGCGCACATAAGGATACTACAATATGCCACGAAATAGAAGCAATTAGAAAGAGCGTTAACGGTAAGAGAATCTTGGCTGAAACCGCGCTATTCACATTTGAAGAAACATTCCATGCGGCACAACACATGAATGGAGGGAAAATTATCTCACCTAGCGCCGCTGAACATCTTCGCTTGCCAGAAGTAAGAATTGAAGAGCGTTTTCGAAAGATCGCCTTTGTCGGAAGCGTTGATGGCAAATTGCCGCTCCGCAGCACTCTCTATGAGATTGAAATTCCTGCCATACTGCACGATGCGGGCATGCCGTTTTCCATGATTAAAGAGCATTATTTCTTTGGACGCAGGCATGTGAAAGAGCGGAACTCAGTTATGAACTACCTCGCTAAACTGGCAAGTGGTGAATTGAAGATCGCCCGAAACCTCCAAAACTAGTACTCTAATGTTCTTTTGAATGCCAATAAATCGTCAAAATTAACCGACCCACGCAGTGGTCAAGAGAAGCGCTTTTCCGCAACTGGACTTAGAATAGAGCCATAGATAGATATTCAAGGTGTAAGTGTGCTTAATCGCGTAAATATCCGGAACGCTGCGCTCTCAACCGTGATGGCAGTTGGTTTGGCCGCTCTTGCCTCACCGGCTCTGGCTGATGACCCTGGCACAACTGCCCTGACTGCTCCAGATGAATCAGGTTCCAAGCAACTACGTCTGCCGAGCGCCACGCTGACTTCCAAGGCAACTCCAAGCCTGTCCTGGCTCCCCGCCGATGGTGTTTCACCCAAAGTCGCAGTGCTTTGTATCCACGGTTTCAGCTTGCACAAAGGCTGCTATGAGGCGCTGGGCAAGGCGCTAGCCAAAAATGGAATTGCCGCCTATGCGATGGACCTGCGAGGTTTTGGCGAGCGAAAAATCGCCGATGACCACAATGGGCTGGATTTCGACGGGGACATCGTCGACGTCAAAGCGATGATCGAGCAAATTCATAAAAATCATCCGGGTGTTCCTGTGGTGGTACTGGGTGAGTCAATGGGCGGAGCAATCGCGCTGCGAGTAGCCGCCTTTTATCCTGAGCTTGTCGCCGGACTCATTTCGTCGGTGCCAGCGCGTGACCGTTTTGCAATGAGTGACGCAGAGAAAAAAGTCGTGGAGAAATGTGCGCTGCAAACTGTTGTTGGCGCGTACAGCAAGCCTATGACTGATGTCGCAATGGCTGCTGTGCAAAAGATTACAGACAAGCCGGAATTGCGCAACGAATGGAAATCCGACCCGATGATGCGCATCAACTTCTCGCCGAAGGATTTTGTTCAACTTGATGGATTCTTGGCGCACAACTTGGAAGCGGCTGCTCGGGTCAAGAAAACGCCGGTCCTTTTTATTCAAGGTACAAACGATAAGTTGATTCGCCCTGCAGGCACCTGGAAGCTCTTCGAGCGGCTTGCGACGCCTAATCGTCAGATGGTTTTGAGTAAAAATTCGGAGCATTTGATTTTCGAAAAGGGACAATTTAACTCGGACGATTTGAAATTCGTGGTGTCGTGGATTGATAAGAACGTTGCTCCTCTAGATTCAGAATTAGCAAAATCAAAAGAGCAACTTCCTGTCGTTGCCTCGATGGAACAGTTTAGTTCTGCAGGCACTAGCACCGCATCTAGTGCCACCGGTACGAGCGCGCCAACAGAGACAATTGCATCTGCGTCAATTCCCAATGTTCTCCCCCCAGTTCCTTCCCCGACTGAATTTCAGAATCGACTTCCTACAGCTGGTCGCAACAGGATCAGTTATTGGATCGAGCTATACAGAGGTGGAAAGGTCTATCGCTGCAATAACAAAATGGAATTTAAGACTGGGGACGCAATTCGTTTTCACCTGATTCCTGAAAGCGACGGATACGCTTACCTGGTCATGAAAGCTAGTACGACAGGCAAGAGCGATGTACTTTTCCCGAATAAAGAGTATGGAACCCACAACTTTTTGAGAGAAGGACAAGATTATCCAATTCCGTCGACCGGTTGGATGGCATTCGACTCAAACGCAGGAACCGAGCAACTCGGTCTTGTTTTCGGTCAAGAAAAAATCGCTGTTACACCTGAGATGCTTCGCAACGGCGAGATGACTGCTTTCGTCTCTCCGTCTCAGCAAGGCTCTAAAGATCTGTGTCCGACCCGGATGAAATTGTCGTGGGACGATCCGATGCCGGT
>JACMKL010000058.1 GCA_014380105.1 Candidatus Melainabacteria bacterium | reverse complement strand
TGAGGAGTCTGCTCTGCGATTTGCCGACGAAATGTTGGCTTCGCTGGGCGACACTTACACCGAACGAATGGTGCCGCCAGTGGTGGCGCTCGCGGAAGCAGGCAGTGAGACCAACGCTGAAGAAAAGCCGTCTGATGTTCTTGGTGTTCTCACCCCGAACAACTTCGGCTACCTTCGCATCACCAGTTTCGACGACCCTAAAGTCGTCGAGATGGTTGATGCCGCGGTCAAGAAAATTGCCTCGTGCGACGGCGTCATACTCGATCTGCGGCAGAACAGCGGCGGTCGTATGCACGAAGCGCTTGCTTGCTGTGGCTACTTCGTTGCCAATGGCCTGTTGGCGACGCTGAAGTTTCGGCATGCGGAAGGCGAGAAGGTTCGGCAATACTTCGTCAACGAAGACCAGTTCTTCGCGTACGAACAAGAGCCGAATCTGCCTCGCTCGCTGGACATGTACGTCCGACAGCCCGCACTGCTTGCCGGCAAGCCGATTGTCATCATTCTGAACAGGCGCACTGCGTCTGCCGGAGAGATGATGATCTGTGCGCTTGTGCAAAATGGCGAAGTCGGCAAGGTTCACATGGTCGGCAGTGGTACGACTCCCGGCAAAGGGATCGGACAGGCTGTTTACGAACTGCAGAATTCGGACGTCAAAATCCGTGTAACGCGCAGTCACTGGTTTGCTCGCGGTGGAGAATGGCTTGGCGACTGTGGACAGACCGAAGCTAATGGCATCGATCCCGATACGCTCGTCGAAAACGATCGTGGTCCGGAAGCATTGAAAGTTTCATCCGACAAACTGCGAGCCATGCTCGAAGAAGGCACGGAGCCGTCTTCAGCTACCAGCGAAACCGCAGCTTGATGTTGTCCATCGCCCAAATTAGACGCAGCAGAGATACTCACTCTGACTGCGTCTTTTTTGAAATTGTATTTATTAAATGCTGTAGTTGAATGAAATATTTTTTCTAAAAAAAGAGAAGCGCTTCTCAAATTGAGACTGCGCTTCTCGGATGTTTATTTACTTGGAGCTTAGGTTTAGAAACCGCCGTATGAGCGAATAGAGCTCAACAAGCTAGGTTTGGATCTGTGCAAATAGTCCAGGAAGGCTGGATTATTGTAAGTGTTCCAGTTGTAATTGCCGTTGTAGTTTGGGTTGTAAGACTGCCACTGCTGTCTCATTTCGCGGTCTATCATTCTTTGTTTGGCAGGAGATATTTTTTTCCAGTTGCTGCTGTAGAGATTGCGATCTCTGGACCAATTGTTGCTGTTATTCCAGTTATTGTTTGGTCTCCAGCTTGAATTGTGGTTGTTGTTTCTGTTCCAGTTGTGGTTGTTGTTTCTGTTCCAATTGTTGTTGTTTCTGTTCCAATTGTTGTTATTGCTGTTCTTCCAATTATTGTTGTTCTTCCAGCCGTTGTTATTGTTGTTGTTTTTCCAGTTGTTATTGCCGTGATGATTGCCGTTCCAATTTTTGCCGTTGCCGTTGCCGTTGCCGTGGTGATTGCCGTTTCGCCAGTTTCCATTGTGGCCATTATTGCCATGGTCATTGTCCCTAGCATTAGCAGGTAGAAGTCCGAATGCGGAAACAACTACCAAGCCAGCTAGGAGCTTGTTGATTAGTGAAGACATTGAAATACTCCAAGTGATAGACATATAGAGCTTGAGACTGGTCAGAGCCAAATCGGTTCCTTGTTCTATAACTTATTTTGTAGAAAATTGGATACAAGCTAAGCACTTTCACGACAACGGCGCTAGGTTTTCCTTCGCTACCTCACTGAGTAACAGTACTTAAAAGTAGTTGTTGGTAACCTCTTCAGCGGTCATGGTGAAGATCCATTTTCCGTTCCACGCAAGCGCAATAAAAGTCTCAAACACAAGACACTCTGAAAGTTTCAAGCTGAACACATACGGTCATTCAGACTGCGCATTGAAACGGAAGCAAATAAAAACCGAGCCAAGCCTGAACAACCGCCGAAATCGCAAATCACTTCGACATCGTCGAAATCTGAACAGTTTATCCAGATCCAAACTAGCCTAAAATCTATGCCGTTTAACACTACTATCTATGACGCCGAAGCAAAGACTGAAAGACTGAAAAAGTTGAAAGCTTTGCTCGCCACAACTCAATTTGATCCGGACTTTATCCAGCGCCTGACTCTGCAAGAATTGCACAGCGCGTGCGATAATTCGACTTTGGCCGCACTTAACGTGTTTGCCCTGTCGTGCGCTTCCGAACCGATTGCGGCCATAATCCTTCAGGTCGTGCAAGAAATTATTGCCATCGAGGAGTGCCTGCAAGGCATCGACCTTGACAGTGTCAAAAGCGATGCGCGATATGCTGGAAGCCTGCTTGAAAAAGTGCGCATACTCGATACTGCTGCCAAGGCTGTAAAAGCCCTCTCCGACACTTGCGTGGCTTTGGTAGAAAATACAGCGACTCTCGATAAGGCACAACACATGCGAGTCGCCTTCGACGATCCTGAGAAGCCCAAGCAAAAATATGCGGTTGTGAAAGAGACTTTCCATCGCATCAAAGCGGGCGTCACACTCAATTTCTACATCGGTCAGTATCGCCGGATCGCTCGCTGCAACGAGCAGGGCATCAAAGTTGTTTGTGGAGATTATGGGATCTTTTTTCCCCACGCCGAATTTGGCATCCACTTCGACCTCGTCGAAATGTAGACGCAGTCAGTTCTGAGCCGCTCAGATCAAACACCCCAGTTCAAACCCCCCAGTTCAAACCCCCTGAACAAACCGCAGTCAAACCAAAATAAACCGCAGTCAACAATCGTTAGCTTTAGATTCTTATGAAAAAACTTCTTTCCAAATCCGCTGGATTCTCCGTCGCCGAACTCCTGATCGTCGTTGCCGTCATCTTGATCATCCTGGGTGTGATCGTCGGTTGCGGCTGGGGAATCGCCTTTGCGTTCTCAGCCACGGTAGTGATTCCGGCTTTGCACATTGCCACCGAATGGGTCGGACTGGCAACGGTGGTGTCCTCTCTTCTGCTCACTGGCGTCGGAACTTTGATCGTGATAGTTGTGCTCTTCTTGAGCTTCGGCGCGCTCGGACTGGTTCGTCGTAAGCGCTAATCAACGACACCTTCATCGACATCATCTTCCGTCGAATTCAGTTGCTAATACCAATATGACCACTACCGCATCTTCCTCTCTTCTTGCCGGAACTGACCCGTGCTGCTCGGACCCCAAGCCCGCTCGTCCGAAAGGTCGTCCGCGTACGCTTATCGAGCGCCTCGTTGAGCCCTATCTGTGTGCCATCATCGGCGCGCAGTATGGATTCATTTTCTTTGTGCTCGGTGGGTCCAACGTCTGGCTCAACATGGGAGTCGCTGCGCTTTTGTTCTTCGTCGTCGATTTCTGCTGGCTGCGCTTCGTTGAGACAGAAGCCAAAGAAAAGGCGGCACATTAAGGTTCTGCGGGTAGTACCATAAACGGTGCCCCGTTAGTTTGAATGCTGTTGGTTTGAAGTGATGTTCTATCCGTCACTTCTTGTTTGTTCTTGCGCATTCGTATTCTTTCAGAGTGCCTGTCGAATTCGCTTTCGCCAGCTTTTTGCTTTGCTGATCTTTTTACTACTGCATGTCGTTTTTTGATTTTAAAAAGGGAAAGAGGAGGTTCTGCTGTTTGCAGAATTCTCCTCCTTCCACAATTCGTTCAAAGGAACGATGGCGAAATTACTTTACTTCGCGCTTGCTGATCACGCCGGTGACGATGGTCTCGATCTTGCGACGGCGATAGGTTTTTGGCAGCTTCTTCGCCACTTCCTCATCGCGAATGCGCAGGATGATTTTCGTCTCCTTCACTTCGATGCCGACGACACCATCGATCGATTCGAAATGCTTCTTCACCTGACTCTTGAACATCACTTCGGCAGTGCCGCAGCCGACCATGCCGAGTTTTGGGGTGGAGGTTTTGGAGCCTGTCTTTTTCGTAGCCATGATGCTTGTCCTTTTCTTTCGTTTCTGGTTTAGAGCGTGGAGGTTTTGCGATCCGGACGACGGCTCAAACCGGCTTCGTTAGCCGCTTTGACGACCGCGTCGGCGATAGCCTTGTGAGCTCGAGCGTCGAAGGCGTCAGGGAGAATGTATTCTTCGCAGAGTTGACCTTTTGTGACCACTGCTGCAAGAGCGCGGGCGGCTGCCATTTTTACTTCGTCGGTCACATCCGCGATGCGCGAATCAAGCGCGCCGCGGAACATGCCTGGAAAGACGAGAGCGTTGTTGACCTGATTGCAGTAGGCGGACGAACCAGTGGCAATGACGGCCACGTTGTCGTACTTCTCTGCTTCTTCAGGTTGGACTTCAGGGGCTGGATTGGCGAGGGCGAAAATAATCGCCTTGTCTTTCATTGCCGGAATCCACTCGGGCTTGAGAGCGCCAGCGGCAGCCAGTCCGATGAACATGTCGGCGCCTTTGAGGGCGTCTTCCATCGAGCCTTTAAAACCTTTGCGATTGGAGTTTTCGGAGAGCCAGGTTTCTTGTTCGGTCAGTCCGGCCTTGCCACTGTATATGGCACCATTAACGTTGAAGCCGATCAAGTTTCGCACACCTGCCTGCAAGAGCATTTTCGAACAGGCCATGCCGGCTGCGCCTACTCCGCAGACAACAATTTTCATGTTGCGCAATTGCTTGCGCGTCACCTTGGCGGCATTGATGGTGCCTGCCATGACAGCGATTGCCGTGGCGTGTTGATCGTCGTGGATGACCGGAATATCGAGTTCGCGCCGCAGCGTGTCTTCGATTTTGTAGCAACCCGGCGACGCGATATCTTCCAAGTTGATGGCGCCGAATGCCGGAGCAATCGCTTTAATCACCCTGATGATTTCGTCCGGGTCTTGCGTGTCGAGCGAAATCGGCACTGCATTGATCTTGCCGAATTCACTGAAGAGTGCCGCTTTGCCTTCCATCACAGGTAAGGCGGCCAGCGGTCCGATATTGCCGAGAGCAAGAACGCGTGAGCCGTCGGTGACGACAGCGACTGCATTCCCTTTCATCGTCAAAGCGTATGCCTTGGATGTATCTTCGTGAATAGCTCGGCAGACGCGTGCAACACCAGGGGTGTAGACCATAGAGAGCACATCGCGTTTGCCGTTGATCGGCACGCGCGGCGAGACAATAATTTTTCCGCCCAGGTGCATTTTAAACACCATGTCGGAAACGTTGATGATCTCGACATGGTCGAGTTCGCGAATTTTCTGCTCGATGGTGGCAGCATGGTCTGCGTCCGAGGCATAGATGAGAATGTCGCGAACGACAAAATCATCTTCGGCACGCGGAGTGTTGATATCACCTGTGTCTCCGCCAGCGTCGGCGATGGCACTGACGACTTTGCTCAAGCCTCGACCACCTTGTTTGGTGATTTTGAGGCGAACAGTAAACGAATAGCTGGCGCTTGGTGCAGCGCGTTTATCAGAGACCGGCTTCAGGTCGTTACTAGACATAGAGTTACTCCTTTTTTGAAGTTAGCAAAAACAGTTTTTGCTTCATTGGTGAGAGATTGAAAATGCAAAAGCACAAACGCAATTGGGAGCGTTCGGACAGGGCTATGGGCGTTGCGGCGAGGGCGGAAGACTTACAGAGAGAAGAAAATTTCCTTGGCTGTTGATTTTAAAAAAGAGAGACAAAGCACCCTATGAAATTGCTGCATCCACATGCAATCAGTTGGTTCACGAAACTGGATTTGAATATCTAAATCTGTAAGTGACAGCTGGCCTTTGTGCGCTAATGCTGAATCGCGCCTCATAATTAGTTTCCAAGAACGAGATTTTTTTCAGCATTAACGCCTTTTCGTCACCTGCGCGAGATGCGATTTTTATCGATATGAAATTGCCATAGCAACAGCTCTTGGCAAGATTAATTTGCTCGAAAATGTCGCTGACTGCGGTTCTCAAGTTACCTTTTACTCAAGCTTAAAAGCTTATGTGAAACACTAAAACTAGCGCGCGAATATTATCTGAGAGAGTGCAAAGCCAGAACTACTTGTTTTGTGTTCGTTCAACCTGCTTGTTTAGAAGGCGTTTCTTTCACTTCTTTTCTTTACTGGTTGTCTTTCTCCACTCAGCTCCTTGCATATCAAATCTTGCCAGCTTTGAGGTCGCGTTTTCGCAGCCAGGACAAATCTCGTCGTCAGGCGCAAACCACCGATTTGTGACCCTCTACCTCTGTTTCGAATGAAGTCTCTACGTGCTTTTCACCAGCGTGAATAGCGCGGATTTCATTCACAAGCACACATTAGGAGGTGTGCCATGCTTACTCGTCTTTTCCAGAATCTGTGGTCTGCGCTTGTCGCGCCCAAGATTCGCCTTGAAGCCAACTTTCCGTGGACCCTGGGCAAATCGCTCAGAACTTACGGCGTTGCTTCTCTGTTCTATCTGGCAGGCACACTCGTGCCACTGTTTCTGTTCTCTGCGCTCTTCAAAGTGGCTATCGACCGCTATCCAGCGTTCTTTGGTAATTTGAGCGAGTCGGGGTTTCTTCTCATGATTGTCTGCGTGGCGATTGCCTCGTTCATCAGCGGTTTCGCTGCAGAACTCTGGTACATTCGCCTGAAGCTCGAGGGCGAGAATTTTAGTTTTCGCAAGACACTCGCGCTCAACCTCGACAGCCTGAAAGGCAGTTGGTGGTCCGTGCTCTGGCGAGCCTTCGTTGCTTTTGGGTTGGTCATCGTCGTCACGCAAGTGGTGGAGATGTGTCTACCCGTCAGTAAGATTCATGACCCGGCTGCGGAATTTGCTAAGTCACTGACTGGCATTCCGGCGCTTCTGTTCATGTTTCTTGGCGTTGTATTGGCACCGTTCCTGGAAGAAGTTGTCTTCCGCGGCTTCCTCTACAATGCTCTGCGCACCTCATTCAGGAGCGAAAAAGGGGTCAAGTTTTTCCGCCACTTTGAAGTCAGCGACTACAGCGCTGCACTCGCCAGTGGAGTCATATTCGGGCTTTTTCACATGAACTTCATGCAGTTCCCGAATCTAAACTGGTATGCCTTGCCGGTCTACGCTGTCACTGGGCTTGTGCTGTCTGAGTCCTACCGCCGCTCCGGCTCTCTGTATGTACCGATCGCGGTACATGCATTGAACAACCTGACGGTGATGGCGATGACGTACTTGCTCGTATGACTGCAGAGAAAAACTGTGCACTGCTTTTGAGTGCCGTCTTCAGCCGAGTCTGAGCCGCTCGGTTGTAGACGGTTCTTGAACCGTCAGGCGCGGTTGTAGTCGTCTTGAAAGCGCTCGATGTCTTCTTCGGGGAAAGCATCTCCGATTTGCACTTCGATGAGCTCCACAGGCTCCGCAGCTGTATTAGCGATGCGATGTTTAACACCCCGCTTCACAAATACGTGTTCGCCATACCCGGCTTCTCGTGTCTGGTCGTCGAGTGTGACCGTCGCTATGCCACGCACAATCACCCAATGTTCATCGCGCAACTTGTGACTTTGCAAGCTCAAGCGCTGTCCAGGGTTTACGACGAGGCGTTTGACCTTGGTGTAGTTGAGGTCCTCCAGGATCGTAAAACTGCCCCAGGGTCTGATCGTTGTGCGTTCGTCTGTGGTCATGAGTTGATCCCGTCAGTTGCTTGAGAGCTCTGATTTTATCACGCTCACCATATTGACCACCTCGTCTCTTCACTTTGCGCTGAACAAGCCATCAGGTGCCACTGCAGTTGGTGCCTAACTATTCCAAACAATTCGAGTTATTACTCGAGCGGGAGAAAATATGAATAACCGTCATGTTCTCATGGGTGCGAGCCTTCTGCTCACACTCTTCGTCTGGCAGTCAATGCTAGGCACGATGGCTCTGGCCGTCGGTTTCATCATCATGCTCGCCATCCACGAAGCGGGCCACTGGCTTGCCGCCAAGCAGCTCGGTCTGCCTGTGTCGGCTCCTATCTTCACTCCGTTGGGCGCGATGATCATCATGCCCACCTTGCCGAAGTCCGCCAAGGAAGAGGCTTACATCGGTATCGCCGGTCCTGTTCTGGGCACGGTCGGTGCTGTTGCCGGTTTCGTCCTCGGTGTACTGCTGGGAGTGAAAGACCTCGTCTACGTTTCGCAGATGGCCTTCATGTTGAACTTGTTCAATCTGATTCCGCTTGCGCCTCTGGACGGTGGTCGCATCTCGATGGTGATCAGTCGTCACCTCTGGGTACTGGGTGCGCCTCTTCTGGCGTGGGTGGTCTGGAGCTCCGGCTTCAGCCCGATGACTGTTCTGGTGTCAGTCTTGATCGGCTGGCAGGCATTCCAGGACATTGCCATGCGTAAGCAGATGGCACAGTTCAACCCGCAGTACTTCCAGCCGACTTTCGCTGTACGCGCCAGTTACACCGCCGTTTACGTCGGTCTGGCTGCGTTCCTGGCCTGGGCGTTTTTCGTGCCGGCTCAGTTCGCTGGGCTGTTGATCAACATCTTCGGCTAATTACCACGCAACTCGATGAGTTGCGAAAACCACAAAAACAAGAAGCTCTTTTAAGGAGACATTACTATGGACTGGCTACTCTACGTCGCTTTCATGCCGTTTCTCATGCCGCTCGTTTTGATCGGTGTGGGGATGACCGGTGTCGAGGTTTACCAATTCTTCCGCCGCAATCCGAGACTCGGTCGCAACGAGCCAACCAAGGCGCTCTTCGCCACGTTCATCGTGGTCTTGGTGTCGCTTCTGGTTCTGTTCGTCCCGCGAGTACTCGGTGCGCTTCTGATTTTCCAGTACATCACAGCGTTCGTTACCCTCTGGTACTTCTGCTGTTCGCTGTACTTCGTTTGGAAGTGGGGGCGTCTAATCATGCTCCTCGAGGACATGAACCCCGACAATGACCCGACATTGCCCGGTACCAAATGCGGTGCCGATTGCAAATGCTCCTGTCACGGTAAGAAAGCCGCAACGACTTCCGGTGACAACAGCGCGACTCACTGAGCTTCGGCTCTGAGTCTGCGCGCAACGGGTGGAAGTGTCGCAGGTGTGACACTTCTTTCCCTTTCGGACTGGAGAGAATCACAATACAGGCATTGATTCTCTCAGGAAATTTTGAGCCTGGGAGTGGAGAACATGCAGGCAATCAAAGTATTGCTCATCGAGGACAATCTTGAACTCGGTGGTCTACTGCAGGAGGTTCTGGCTGAAGAAATTGAGTCGGTGACCTGGTTCGTGCGTGCGCGCATGGACAAAGAAAATATCGTGCTGATGAATGCCGACGGGAAAGAGGCAGTTCTCTCTCCTTCGCATTTCGATGTCGCCATGGTAGACGGTCGTTTGAGTTTCGGCGAAATGAATGGCTGGGATTTGACACCGAAGCTGGTTGCTCTGGGAATGCGAGTATTCGCTATGTCGGGCGATACCAACATCAACAAGCAGATGGTTGGACTTGGCGCGGAGAAATCCGTCGACAAGTTTTCCGTCTATTCGGAAGCACGCAAAGGCACTCTCTTCCTCAAGAAGTGAGAGTCTAGCGTTGGAGGATTAGCCTCCTGAAAGACGCGGCAGATTGTTGCTCAGAAATGAGTTTCAATCTGTCGCGTTCTTTTAAAATTTATTGATACTATTTCCAGTAGTATACGTTGAGCAAAAAAACAATGTCCCGGTCGAGATAGGAGTTTTGACTCTCTTCTCTCGACCGGGCATTGTCCGATTTTTTAGAAACACAATGCTGGTGAAGCAGCAGGATTGCTGCTCCACCGAACACTGCTGTACTCCTTTGCCGACGCTTCTCCTACGCCGCCAAAGTTACTGCTTACGCCACCTTGTCCGACGCCGCGGAAGCGGAGCCGATCGCGATGACGTTGTCCTTTGCTGCCACTGCGAAGTCGTAGGCCTCGCGCGAACGCGTCGCGATTGCTCGCCACGTGTACTGCTCGAGCACCTTCTTCCGCGCTGCCGTCGTGAGCGAAACCGCCAGTTCCGGATTGTTCAGAACTTGCAGAATGCCCCAGGCCAGGCTCTCCTTGTCACCCGCGAAGGTGGTGATGCCGTTGACGGTGTGCTCGATGATGTCCATCAAGCCACCGCTGTCCGACGTCACCGTGGGGACGCGAGCCGCCATGCCTTCCAGCGCTACGATGCCGAACGGCTCGTAGAGGCTCGGAACCACGAGCGCGTCAGCGATCGTGTACAGCTCCGAGAGATCGACATCATTGGCGTTGCCGAAGAACTTGACGTGGTCCGCAACCCCAGCCGAAACGGCAGTGGCACGGAGTTCCGCCTCGTAATAACCGGCACCGGCGATGACGATCGTGGCTTCCGGATGCTCTTCCAGGATGCGCGGAGCAGCCTCGATCAGCACCTGAATGCCCTTTTCGCGCACGAGTCGACCGACGAACAGCAGGACGGGGCCGGAGCCGACGCCATGCTTCTCGCGCAGTACTTCGACAGGTGTCTCGTTCTTCAGCTTGTCCGGCTCGATTCCGTTCGGGATGACCAGAATCTTCTCCGCAGGAGCACCGAAGTGATCCACGACTTCACGGAGCATGTGACCGCTGTTGACGATGACCTGAGCCGACTCGTAAACGAGACGCCATTCGACAGTGTCGATGTACTCGCTGTCGGGATTGTGGATGCCGTGGTTGCGACCGAACTCGGTTGCGTGGATGGTCGAAACGAGCGGCAGCCCGATGGACTTCAGAACCCAGCCGGCGTCGGCCACGAGCCAGTCATGCGCGTGGCAAACATCGAAGGGCTTCTCGGCATGGAGACGAAGTGCGTGTTGGAGCATTCCGAACTGCAGCCTGGCATCCCAGGTGATGAAATTCGGTGTGTCCCACTTCTCGCCGAGCTTGTTGGTCTGCGACTTGACGCGATGAACATGAACGCCACCTTCGTCGACCTCGTACTCGGGAGTACCGGGGTGGTCAGCGGTGACGACATGAACTTCGAGACCTTGCTTGACGAGTTCCCTCGACAAAGCGCAGACGACACGGGCGAGACCGCCGATGATGCGGGGTGGGTACTCCCAAGCCAGCATGAGAACGCGCTTCGCGCCAGAATTTGCGATACGTTGATCAGCCATATGTAACTCCATTTAGGTTGACGCGACACCAATGTGATGAAGCGTTTGGTTAAGGAAAAAGGAACCGACATGGCTCCGAACAACCACTCGCACAGCCCAGAAAAACGACCACGCATGCACCAAAACAACAACTTTTCCAACCGCGTACAGCAACACCAGATGGGAAATCCTGAGTGAAACTGCCAGAGAGAGAGCGGGAAGAGAGATTGAAGCTTTGAGTGCTTGTTTGGTTTCCTGGAAAAAATAACTATGAGAGTGATACTTATTGGTATCAGAACGCTTTGCGCGCAAGCAAGGCTTTGAATAGCTGGTGTTCTATACGAGCTTCTAAAAGAGGGTTTTTATGTCTCTTACTTGATTAAATACTGTGTTACAAATTGTCAAGAGGTTCTCGCGAACAGTGCGAGCGAATTTGGCAAAGTCTTGGCACGCAACCATTGCGAGAGCTTGACAAGCCTCCGCCAATCTCCGTCAACTATAATTGGTTCTTCCGAAGGGGCGCGTGTAATGTCAAAAATCGTTGGTTTGTCAGCTCTTGTTTCACTCAGTTTGTTTGTATGTGGAGCGCTAAATTGTCGGACAGTTGCTGCCGCTCCTGCCAAACCTCAGCAGATTACCATCGCCCAATTCGGACACGTTTTTCTCTATCTGCCTCTCTATGTCGCCGTCGACCGAGGTTTTTTCAAAGACCAGGGCCTTGATGTGAAGCTCGTCAGTACGGGCGGTGACGAGAAAACTTTTACGGCTGTATCCACGGGAAACGCTCAGTTTGGCGTTTCAGACCCAACATTTTCTGCAATCGCGCGAGAGCGTGGACAGGGCGGAAAGGTCGTTGCAGGAATCGTTAAGGGTGTACCGTTTTGGGTGGTTACATTCAAAAACGGACTAAAGTCTTTTAGCGAACCATCTGGTTTGGCGGGGCAGCGCATCGCCACTTATAGTGCGCCTTCGACCAGCTATGCAGTAATGAAAAATTTGCTTCAAAACCACGGCAAACCTATAGATGGAAAAATTGTCCAGGGTGCATTTGGAACTTTGCTCGCTCTGCTTCGCGCTGACAAAGCCGATATGGCGCTAGAAATAGAACCAGTTGTATCGATGGCAACACATCAAGGGGGAAAGATTGTCTATTCTCCGGCCAAAGCTCTGGGTGATTTTGCTTTCACCGGATTGACAGTCTCCGACGACTTTTACAGTAAGCACCCAGACCGAATTCAGTCTGCCGTTAATGCTATTTCCAACGCTATGAAATTCATACAGAAAGATTTTAATGGTACTTTGGCGGTTGCTAGAAAAGAATTTCCGGAAGTGCCAGAGCCAGTTTTACGCGAAGCACTAACTCGCCTGACCAAAGAAGGCACCATTCCAAAAACACCAGTCTTGAGTAAAGAAGCTTGGAACAATGCCGTTAAACTACGCCGGGAATTAGGCGATCTGAAAGGTGCCGGCAGTTTTGAGCAAAATGTCGACATGAAATTCGCTATTAAAGCATCTCAATGAACTCACCAGTCCTGAATATCAGCAAGTTATCGTTTGGCTACAACAATCGTTTAGCCGAAAAAACCTGGGTGATTCGGGAGTTGAATCTTTCTGTTTCTAAAGGTGAGATAGTCTGTATTCTTGGCGCCAGCGGCTGTGGTAAGAGCACACTATTGAATTTAATTGAAGGTTTACTTCAGCCAATTTCTGGTGAAATTCAGATCGTCAGTAATGCTGATCGCAAACGACCGATTGGTTATATTTTTCAACAAGACCCGCTCCTCCCCTGGCGGACGGTCGAGTCAAATTTGATGCTTGTTACTGATTTGAGTCAGGAAACATCGAAAATTGACGCGCGCGAGAATATAAAACAATATCTTGAAACTTTCAACCTCAATCAAGAAATCTTGCAAAAGTATCCCAGCCAGTTGTCGGGCGGAATGAGACAGAGAGTCAGTATTATTCAATCTCTAATGTTTAATCCTGATCTGATTTTGCTTGACGAACCATTTTCGGCGCTTGATTTTTTCACAAAACTCAAGCTAGAAAGTGAATTTTGTCATTTGATAACTCAGAAAGAAAAATCCGCAATTCTTGTTACCCATGATATTGAAGAAGCCGTAGCGATGGGAAATCGCGTACTGATTATGAATACAGATGGTGCGCTAATCAAATCGTTTGAAATTGAGAAATCTGTTGAATTTGGCTCTCCTGAAAATGCGAGAGGCACCGCAAAATTTGCTGAATATTATCGTCTTATTTGGTCTGAGTTAAAAGCTGTGATATCCAATGAATAGTTCGCAGAATATTCAACCAAAACGCCTGGATTTAGTACTTCTTGTGCTCTACCCTTTGCCCCTAATTTTGTTTGTAGTGGCTTGGCATTTTTATACTTTTGGGCAACCACAAAGGCAATTTATTTTTTCAAGCCCCGATCAGGTTTGGGCTGCTTTCACGCGCTTGGCAGCAAGTGGCGAACTTCTCAAGAACGGCATTGTAACTATAATTGAGGCTTTAGCTGGGTTTGCTTTGGGCACTACAATTGGTGCGGCGATTGGACTATTGCTTTGGTATTCTAAATTGACAGCGAAAGTTGCAAAGCCTTACATAACCGCATTAGCTACCATCCCAATTTTCGCATTGGCGCCAATAATAATAGTTTGGTTCGGTATCGGCATCCTTTCAAAAATTATGCTGGCATTTCTTTCTACAGTGGCAGT
>JACMKL010000468.1 GCA_014380105.1 Candidatus Melainabacteria bacterium | reverse complement strand
ACTCTCCTGGCTTACGAAGCATCTTGTTAACTGTTTCCAAATGCATCTCTTCGCCCAGGATCATCTCGCGTGCGTACTCTTCCAGCAGGACAGATTTACCTTCTGCAGCCTTGAGAAGCTCGTAATACGCATCGATGGAAGCTTTTTCGTGTTCCAGGCTTTCACGCAATATGTCACCGAGGTCGTGTTTTTCCGTCTCTAACAACGGCCCAATTTTCAAAGATGGATGGCCGCCCAGTAATGTGACCATTTCACCCGCCCTATGCGCGTGAAGCAAGCTTTCATCAGCGTTGCCCTTTAACCAACCGACAATAGGGATACGATTGTATCCATAGACCATTAGTGAGTAGTGCGTGTAGCGAACTACTCCTGCCAACTCGAGTTCCATGATTTTATTGAGAATTTGTATAGCCGCAACTTTGTCCTGATCGTTCATTCGATATTCCTTTTTCAATCACTCGCTCCTAGTGTACAAGGACGACTGTTTAATTCACCGGAAGCACCCAGCGATCTTATTGAAACAATTCAATACGAAGAAGGATGTTTATAAGATCGCGAAATCTGCCCATCACGTGTAACTCGCTCAAACTGCTAAAATAAGACAAATCCAGTGGTTACCGGCAATACGCAAACAACGTTGCTCCCAAGCTCGCCATAACGTTGAGCAAAGCTCAGCGAGGGAATCCTGATATGACCCGTGAGGACACCGTGCGGAGAAGACGTCACTTCTAAGATCCAAAGACAGCGGCAGCAGGCAAGCATTCTGATGGTGGTTCAGTCCACTCGAAATAAGCCAGAATTTCTGTTCTTTGGACCTTTAACTAACGCCTCATCGAGCGACCAGGCACAGACAACGCCGGAAGCAGCTCTAGCGTCCCACCAGAACGAGCGGAGGTGACACGTAGGCCTGGACAGCTGTTAACGTAATGCTTTCCATGCGGCTACAGAATTTGTACATCAATTTAGCCCTTTCACTTATCTCCTTCCGAGCCCATGATACGCCGGCCAAGTAGAATCCTAAATACTTTCGGCTGACGCCACCGCCAAAACTTTTTTTGATAGTGTCCAGATCTTTTTCGACGATTGCGTATAAGTCTTCGCCTGATTGGAAAGAATTATTGCTTTGTGCACCGGCACCTATTATGTGGCGGCAGCGTTCGTACCGGTCGCCATCCAAATGCTTCACTAGTCCGTTGATTTCCATCATCGTCAGGGCCGCGCTGACTTCGGAATCTGGGAAACTTACTCGAGCACATATCTCATCAAACTGCACTGGCCCGTGCTCGAGGATGGCGACAATCGTTAGTTCGTATGGGGATAAAGTAACCACCTCGTGAGACGGATTATGCATCAGCTCACCAGCCTCATTCGACTTAAGTTCCGCATCGACCAATCTTTGCTCTTCGGTAGGATGCTTATGAGCCGGTGTCTCCAAACTTCTTCTGCTGATCACTGCGGTACAAAGCGCTGTTGCTATCTGCCAACAGGTTTCATCCATGTTCGCAGCGGCCATCATATCCACTTTCTTTTTGTTAAACCAACCGGTAGAAGTGGATGCATTCCCCAGCTTAGCTATGATCGTTCCGGGCAAAACGATACCCTCCATAAAAGCCCAAAGCGCCGCGAACATAGCCAAAAAATTTCTAGTTCTACAAAAGAACGTGTTAGCAGTGACCGACCATCTATTATTGCAAGCCTCGTTTTCGCAAATAACATTTCGCGTTTCTGCATTCTTCGGAATTGGCGCGGAGCACTTCGGACAACCCACATCGCCGTACTTCCTAAGCTGCTCAATCAGATATTTGATACAGGACTCTTCACTAGGAAATTGCTCTTTGAATCTCTCTATGAAAGCGTCCACAGCACTCACTTCTGGCGGTACTTCATTCATAACTTCATCCCTCTTGCCACTCCTCTAGATAACGTTTGAGGAGGTGAAAAAGTTCAATTGTTCTTGGATTTTTTTTTTGCCGATATCGTTTTAGTTAACCGATATCGTTTTAAATTTACGTATCATACGCTTCGTTCCATGATGAACGTTGCAGGCGTCGATTTGAAGTCGTGACCAGCAAATCGAGAGCACCGAAAAGTGTATTTCCGCTTGGTTAAAGATGGGCGACGCAAATTGCACCACAAATTGATGCCGTCCTAGCGGCCTGCATCAATTTGCGATGCCCATCTTTGCGTTCAATTTAAGTAGTGATGAGGATCTCAAAACCTAATCCATTATTGGACGTCAGTCAGTTTAATCACAAGCCCTTCCGCACCTGCTGGCTTGATGCAGGGGGCGCCGTCCAAATCGAATGCAAGTGCGCTTTGCTGTTGCACATAGTTTCTGGCAGCTAATTCGAGCGCAAGTGGCGCGACACTATCTGTTTCTGCTTGGTGTATCATCATTTTCGACTTTCTGCTCTTTGGCACTTTTGTGATCGGTGTGCGGATTGCTCTTGCGGGTGCCCAATTTGCTCTTTCGAATAGATCTCGATTGATGGGAGATCTCCAGCAATTCGCGCATTGCACTCGGTGATATTTGTGCCATACGAACGAGCACCCATTCATAATTCTTGTAGTGATCTATAATGAAAAATATGTCTGGGTCCATCGCGATCATGTCTTCGGGCTGGTCAAAATTCATTCGCAGGATAAATGCTTCTCTGTCCTGGT
>JACMKL010000467.1 GCA_014380105.1 Candidatus Melainabacteria bacterium | reverse complement strand
CGCTTGACACTCTGCTTCTCCTGCGTCTGCAGGCTAAACGACTTATCTCCGATGATTTTGAAGTCGAAGCTAGAAGTTTGTATCAATTTCGCACTGCCAACTATTCAGAAGACTCACTTCCCATTGCAGGGGCCGCTCATCGCTTGGCAGACGCTTTGAGTCAAAAGGTGATACCGTCGGTTTTTACTTCAAATGCTGCAAAGCTGCATATTGCTGACAGCATTGGGCAAGCAAAGATTTCGGAGTGCTCAGATCTCTACAGACGCGCCATCGAAATTTATCGCGAGCGCGCTAAACATGCTTCTTTTGTGAATAGTGCACTTGTTTATGCTCTCAATCATTTTGCTCGATTGAAGTTCTTTTGCTCCGAATATCTCGAGTCCGAGGAGTTGTTACTCGTGGCTATCTCTACTTGTGAGGCGAGTGGTTATTCGGCGCAAACGCAGTTGTTTTCATCACTGCAGCTGCTTGCAAGCGTTTATCGAAGTTCAGGAAGAGCTACTGAAGCTCGTGCACTCGACCAACGCGCAGACAAGATTGTTCGCGAAGTCTTCGCAAGTTATCGTTCTCACTACAGTGGTGTCATTTTTGGTGGACCGCATTACTTCAGTGATGGTGATCATTTCCGTCATAATGACCGCCGGCGCTAAGATGAAATTTCTTACCAATCGGTTATTCTCTTTCATCTCTCAGCTCAAGCTCTCATCTGCGCTTGAGTTGAGGTATCGCAAAACCCTTAGAAAGGCTTCGCTTAGGCAAAGCAGCGCTGTCAACGCTGTGTTCAACTGACCAGGACAGGTACCATATGATCAGGTTCTGTAGTTCAGCGGTCCAGTCGTGAAGGAAATCTTTCGATTCGGCCCGCCCATCGCTTCGATATAGTGGCACCACACTTGGCTACACGTATGATTGGCCAATAGTTCTACGGATTCGTGAACTTCGGTCGCGCGAGTTAAGCCGCACGAATGCGTGCGGGAACTACGCATTGCGAACCTCGCGATATCTTCAAGAACAAACTGGGCTACGGAGCCCTTTTTTCTTCTCTGTTTTTAGCAGACCGGTCTATTAATCTCAGCGACGAGTTGAAGCGCAGGCGGCAAGAGTCGCCGGAGCCTCTGAAGAAAAAACCTTCCAGTCATTGGAGACAGAAATGCGCACAGCGGAAGCGCTGGGGGCGTCCAGGACCTCAGTTTTAAGCTCGTCGCCCTCAGGGATGACGGTAAAGCCAAAGTCATAGCAGCAAGGCAACCAGAGCGCTTAGATAGCGTTTCGATAGAAGAGCTGATATTGAAGGGACGAAACGGTAGGCAGTCAATCGAAGCACTTAGAAAACCTAGAGACGTAGCTGTTTAGCAAACTGCTGACTGGCTAGGCATACATACCAATCCCAGTTTCATAAAAAGATCTTCGTCAGCTTCCAATTCACCGTTGATGCAAAGTTCACAAGAAGCTCTCCATCTACTTCAATCTCACCATCTGGAGAGTGCTAGTAGCGTCTGTCATTATCTGCGCGTCTTTTGATTTCTAATCACTTCTTGCTCGTATTTAGACAAAGCGGTGAGTACTTTCTGTTCTCTCAATAGTCGGAAAATAATTGAGTTGCTGAGCCGTTCCTTGCCCAGCCTGGAAGGTGTAAAGTCATCAATGTTGGCACCACCATCAGAAGCTACCATCAACAATTCCTCAGCTATAAGTTTTAGGATTTTTGTTTGATGATCGGATCTCCGAGTCGGTTGCGATGCTACTTCGTGACCACGTCGCTCATAGCGATCCTGGGTGTTCCATCTAAATGGATTCGCGCTCAGAAAGTCGGTGTTTCTATATCCTTGAATCATCTTATTTCACTCCGCAGCCTGACAATTGTTGTCGAATCGTGGATGTGCACATTCGATTGTTGCTCCTTTCCGGAAGCCTTTTCGCTGTTCGATTCTATTGAGCAAATATCACACGGGCATAACAACACACGTTTATGCGTATTTATGACTGTAGCCGAATACATTGCAAGGACCACTTCAACCTACCGTGATGCCTCCGCCCTTGTCATGGTGCTGTTATCTTTGTGCTCCAGAATGCAGTAGTGGGATTTATCGAATCGCCGCACATTTACGTCTCTTGCATCCGAATACAATTTTTACAGCTTCGGGATTGTTTCGAAGAGAAAATTACGCGGTCGCACTTGTGCAAATGACTTTCAGGAGCAGAGTCTTCAGAGGTTAGATTATGATTAGTGATTTTGGAATACGTTTAAATGGAACGCGCAGAGACAGACGCCGGAGTCCGTGGCGATTTTTGTCGAGCATCCAAACATTGCTTATGGAACGCTTGTCTCCAAGCAATGTCTGTCAAATGATCACGAACAGTGAAAAACGTCCATGTTTGCTAGTCAAGCTTCACGACGCAGTCGCTCCAATTTCCATTTCTCTAGCTGATGGGGGGAAGTTGACCCTCGATGCTTCTACCGCGCTGGCTGGACCGGGTTATCACAAGTACGTCATAAAGGTTATCCGTCTCATCGAGAGAGAAAGTCAGATTATTTGGGAACTACCACAAGCATCCCTTCACACTGGTGATGACACTGGCTATCTCTCGCATGGAGATTCGGAGAAGCTCTCTTCGCATTTCTTGAACTGGCTACAAGCTTTCTGCGCCGATCGATTAGCAGTGCTTGATGGCAGGCTTGATTCAGGAGTTGTTTGGTTTTCTGATCCTGCTGAATTCGGAGTTGATGATTCTGAGGAGAGCGAAACTCGTCTATTTCAAGTGAAAAGTGCAATCGTAGGATTGACTGGTCCTCGTGACGCACAGTGGCTTCAGAATGTTGTTAGAAACCCGGCAGAGGGTGTTGATTTCTTTCCCTGGTGGTCTGAAACAAATTCGGATTCAGACTTTGGCAGCGGCATGCATAAAATTCTCTTTAAAACTTGTTGGCGGGCGCCGGTAAGTCAATCTGAATTTAATTCTTTGGCTGCTACCTCAAGGTTGTTGGAGAATTCCTACACTGTCAATCCTCACCGCAAGTATCCGATGAGAGAGTGGTCGCAGATCAATCATTTTCTTTCCGAGAATGGCATGGATATGCGCAGTAGTGAGATGCTTAAGCAAATGGACCTTGGAGAGCCGACTACATTCAAACTCGGTTACAGGAATGAAAATGTTAGATTATGTCGCGGTGACTGGTCAATGGAATTGCCTGGCGATTTCGTTGAAAGGAAACTTGAAGCCGAGTCTGTTGTAGAGGCTAAGTCCGTAAGTGGGCCTATGAGAATCATCAGATTTGCATTTCCTCAAAAATTCGCGGCTGCCAGAGAAGGTGTGACCATCGGGGCTGCCGCACTGCTTGATACGTTCGGTCGTGCAGACATCGATAGAGTAAAACAAATTAGTGACACTACTGAAGGTGGAGTTCATCGTCGGCTAATTTTAGATAGAGCAACGGTTGATAAATTAGACTGCTATTGGTTGAAAGTTCTAGCCGCCGTCGATGGAAATATAGCATTCCTAAGTATTTTTGTGGAAAGCGAAAGTTCGCTTGATTGGGCATTTGCAATTGCAAATAGTCTGGTTCCAGTCAACCATCTAATCATCACATCTATTAATTTGCCTAAACTCGGAAAAGTTAGTGAGCTACATTCCATACCGCCTATGGTGCCTATAAATACTGAAGTCATGGACTCTCCAGCAGCTCATGTTCCATCTTTGCACTGCACAGCGTCAATATTACCTGCGCCGGTAGTTTTATCTTCGACTACTGTCTTTTCAGCCGTGGTTTAGGAAAGTTCCTGAAGGAATTGGTTTTTACGAGGGGATGCCGTGGTTGGATGGTCTATTAGATCATCCAACCTCAGCACATCGCAGCTAAAGACTTTCCTCTATTTTGTAGAGAAATTCTTGTCATTTATTCGATTCATTTGGATAGTTTTTCTAGAAGAAGAGACTTCTGAATTAGTGGCAAGATTGAACTTTGTGTCTGTTTGATACGGCAGAATGGCGGCAAAACTTCTTTCAACCTGCTAATTTCAGTTTTGTTAGCGCGCTCAAGATTAGTGTCTAGAACTCTTAGACTGGTCAGCGAAGTTAGGCTGGTCGCTTGAGCGACTGTTGTAGCAGTTGCACTTAAGCGCAATACTTCAAGATTTTTGAGTTCTTTGATTGCGGTGTAGCTAGAATCCGAAATCGCAGCATTCGAGCGTAAGTCAAGTTCTTTCAATAGCTTCAATTCAGCTATTTGCTCAGCATTTTCGTCTGAGATATTGGCTGCTTGTAAAGTCAGGGAAGTGATGTCTCGCAGATAGGGCAGCACGACGTTGCCATTATCGTTTAGAGTTAAATCCAAAGTTTTCAGTTTCGCTAAAGTTTTCTGTTTAGCTAAAAATTTGCCTGAAACAAGCGTGCTACCGAGATGCATATGGCGCATTTCATTTTTTAATTCTAGCTGCAAATTGAGCAATCCAAAATCGCTAATTGGAGTTTCATTAGCACTGAGAGTCCTGAGGCGCGTGAAGTGGTTTGCATAGATCAGTGCATCGTCAAAAATTGACTCTGAGTTTGGCAATAATTTTCTACGTTTTAGTGGTTCGTCTATGATGGTCAATTCTGTGATTTCTTCTGGGCGGAACATGCGCAGATAAGACGGATACAGGCGACAGAATTGCCATCCAATCTCTAATTTCAACTCAGCGTTCGATTCAATCAGAGAAGTTCTACTATTGTCTATTTCTTCAAAATTTCCTTGCGAGTATCTCGGTCTCCAAGATACCTTTGCTATGGATTGTTCAAATGGAAAACTGATTTTTTTCCTGTCTCCAATTATTTTTGAAAAGCACGATTGCCTCTCTGCAAAGTTGTGAATGCTTATTTCGGAAGCATTAACAGTTTTCTCACCTTTATTTGGCTGACTGAAATCTATTTTTTCAGTTGTAATATTCAGAATTGCAAATGCAGTTATTGGAACTAAAGCAATAAATCCGAACATCAGCAGACTTACGATCGATCTGTCGCTGGGGCTGTGAACTCTAATTTCAAGTGTTTTATTCTGCGCTAATATGTCTTCCCATTGCCCTTTCAGAAGGCATCTTTCCTGGCGAAGGTCAGAAATCATCGCACTGAGATTTTGATACCGCTGATCAGGGTTCTTGGCTAATGCTTTTGATACGATTGCCTGAAGTCCTTTCGGGAATTGCCTACCCATAGATGCTCTTGCGAGCGTCTCGGGTAGTTGCTGACTATGTTTCATCATCACGTGAAGTGGGCTTTCTGCTGAGAATGGAGTCACTCCACACAGGCATTCGAAAAGAATGCAACCCAGTGAGTAAATGTCGGAGCGAATGTCTACCTTTTCGCCCAGGCATTGCTCAGGGCTCATGTAGAGCGGTGTTCCAAATACTGTGCCAATTTCAGTGAGCGGATTGGTATCGAAGTTTTCAGTGCCCGAAAACTTTACTAGTCCGAAATCGATAATTTTCGCTGCCGGTGATTCGTGAAGATTTCTAGCTCGCTCCAGCATTATATTGCCGGGCTTTAAGTCCCTATGTATCATCCCGAGCCCATGCGCGTAGTCCAGACCGAGCGCTATTTGTTCACACAGCTCCAGAGCGCGATCGATCGTGAGTGAGCCTTCTCTTTTCAGAACAGAATGAAGTGTTTCACCTTCCAGAAGGTCCAAAATCATATAGGGTTGCTTGTTTTCCAGCCAACCGAAGCTGTGAACTTTGACTATGCTTGGATGGTTTAGATGAGCGACCGCTTTGACTTCTTTTTGAAATCGCTTCAGAGAAACTTCCGAAACTTGAGGCTTAAGCACTTTGAGCGCAAATTTCTTGCTCATTGGAAGATTCAAAATCTCATAGACTTCGCTCATGCCTCCCGTACCGATCAATCTTGTGACTCGGTAGCATTCTGCAACTATGTAGCCTTCTGGCAGACTCGTTTTACCATCTTCGGAAAAGGTCGTGCTGAAACATTCTCTAGTTTCGCTGCTTGAAGATGGATGAGAGGAGTTCATGATTGAACCATTAGAAATCTATATGTGCGTCGATTGATCCGCAAGAGCGAATTTTTCGTATGGTCTCGATGCATTAGGTCTAGTAAGGGCAGGGGAAGACTGCGTTAATAGAATTCTGTACTGTAATTACAACAATAACTTGACAACGCTTTGCGCAGTTTGGCTGGACTCGGCACAATGCTAGATCTGTTTTTATACGTGTTTGCGGTGCTCGCGCGACTTCTGCTGTTTGCGATAGCGCTTAAGTGATTGTGCTGAAAAAAGATTGCCTTTTATGGGCACGAAAGAGCATTCTAAGGTATTCACACTCAAGCCATTTAAAAGACTTACAAACAAACAACTAAGACTAACCTTACCGGTTCTAGGAGAAATTCTATTCGCATTTTGCGAAGTGTTTGATTGTCTGTTTATCTTTGCTTGAGCAATTTTTGAAGAGGTAGAGAAATGGATGTTGATGGAGACGGCTTGCCCGATGTGGGTGGACACGATGCTTACGGGAATGCTGATTATTCAGGCCCTGGCGGCACTACCTATGATGCCATAGCGATTGGCTTCTCTCACGATAATGGCGGTCATGATGCATCTTTCGGAAGTGTTACGTCAAACGGGCAGTTTGCTGTTCAACACTCGCACAGTCATATGGTCAACGGACCTGATGGAGTTTTGTCGCGAGAAATTGAACTAGTTGATAAAGACACGAGACTGTTCATCGCTCGCGGAGTCAAACATGGTGACATCGATGTATGGGCGGTATTGGCGCAAGTAGCGCCTAGGCTCAACCTTGTAAGACTGGACCAAATTCGTCCTGCTCTTGATGGTATTAAGATTACAAAGGAAGAATTAGCTGATCAGGCTGATCCCTGGCGTGAACCTTACGACCTCATCAATTCACCACCACCGGGCTGGTATGCCGGCGCTACCGGTCGAACCAAAATGGAGTTGCAGATTTGGCAGGTTGGAACGCGCACAGATAATTGGGATAAATTTCGAGCCTCCATACTGAGCCTTCTCGGTTGGAATCAGCTTAAGAAAACGGCAGGTTTCGACAAAAAAGCGCGCACATATTTTGAGGTGAGGAAAGTAACATGGTGCTTTCGCGAAACGCAGGATTTTTCTACAGTCTTTTCACTGTACATACATTCCTCCAACGTTTGGCAATCATATTTTCGGGAGTAT
>JACMKL010000466.1 GCA_014380105.1 Candidatus Melainabacteria bacterium | reverse complement strand
TCTTCATCTATTACGTCTTGCAATCAACTTCAGGCGCGTTAGGGGAAGCGGGCAGAATTCCGCCGATGCTTGCTGCCTGGTTGCCGAATATTTTTGTCGGCACGCTCGGTTTGATCATCCTCTGGTTTAAAAGCCGCTAAGAAAAGCTCAGCCACAACCACTTCACAACCACGATTATCTACCCCTTTACAATTGCGCGTATTGCGGTCCCATTCGTGTATTCCGTATTGACTCCGAGGTAATTCACCATTACCCTTGGCATACGAGCGCATATATAAACTAATCACTCAAATCTATCGGTCTCAAGGAGTCCGAAAAGTTCATTTCCCAACTTTCCGGTCCCTTTGGCGTTTGGTGTAAATCATTTGGAATCACTAAGAACAAGACATGTCTTTGAGCCCGTCCCGCCTAAAGAACGGCGTGGAAAAGGGCGATTAATATTTGGACTTGTTGCAGCTGTGGGCTTAGTGACCCTGCCAGTCTTGCCGCTGACTTACTTTGGTGGACCTGGACCTGCCTTTGATGAATGGCAGCAAAAACTTTTTGGCATCATGAAGGCTCCTAGTCCAGTGAAGGGTGTTTCACCAGCCAAGACCCCTGTCGTTGTACGCGATAAAATGGACAACGTAAAACTTCTGGATGGCGCAGCCCAGCAGCTTCTTCAAGCACTGGAAATAGACCCCGAAAATCCAGAATTGCATAATCAAGTCGGACTTATATATGCTGAAATAGGCGACTACGAGTCAGCAATTACGCACTTCCGCAAAGTCGTTTCTGTGGCGCGCGGAATGATCGTAGAAAAAGCGAATGAATCTCAACGACTGCGTGATCGTGGTGACATCAAAGGTGCAACGAACGCAATTCTTGCCTCTTCGAAAGTAAATGTAGAGTTGTCTGCAGCTCACGGCAATTTGGCAAGAGTATTCGAGAGCCTGGGTCAGCATGACAAAGTGGTCGCTCAACTAGATGAGCTGAAGCACGACATTTCAGTTAATGCTGACATGTCGAAAATGACCAGATCCGCCAAGTTGGCGTCCGCCGGCGCGGCGCTTGGACAGGTCAGTCGAGTTCGAATGACTCCTGAAACTCTCGCTACATTGGCTCGTGCTCAAGCTTTAATGCATTCCAATCGAGTATCCGAAGCAGTCAGCGAATACAAAGCAGTTTTGGTGAAAGATCCTGACGTTGCAATTGCGCACCAACAATTAGGCCTGGTGGCAGCTTCCGAAGGAAATCTATTTGCCTCCAAACAAGAATTAGCCGAGGCAGTCAGGCTCGACGCCGCTGATGCTCAAAGCCACACTGCTCTTGCAGTAACCTATTCCAGACTTGGTGAAAACGCCAGAGCACGTTCTGAATTTGAAAAAGCCATCCTTATAGAGCCACGCAACTTGAATGCAGCTATTCACTTATCCAACATGCTCAGCTCTCAGGGCGATCATGCTTCAGCCCAAGCCATTTTAGAGAAGGCTAGCAAGCACAATCCTAACGATCCGATTTTGCGCAACAACCTGGCTACTCTTTATTCGATAAAGGGCAATTATCACGAAGCCATCAACAATTTCCAGCGCGCTCTTGGAGCCGCACCGGATATGGCCAGCGCCCACTATGGGCTGGGATTGGCTCACTATAATTTGAAAGAATATTCGCAGTCGATTGGAGAATTTAAGCGTGCTTTGCAGCTGAATCCACAATTGATTGATGCACACAATAAGGTAGAGTCTGCAACAAGACGCATCGGATTAGCGCATTCCGGACGTTCGGGCTGATCAAATTGGACCGTACAACGTCAGTGAAAATCGAATATATCTCTCTGGTTGGTTTATCCGGCACAGGGAAAACAACAGTCGGCAAAATTCTTGCTAAAAAACTGAATGCGAAATTACTCGACTCGGATAAGGTCATTGAAAAACAGGAAAAACTGGCAGTAACTGAGATATTCAAGAATTTTGGCGAGGCCCATTTCCGCAAATTAGAAACTGACTTCCTTCTCAGTCTCACCGTCGAAAATGCAGAAGCAGGTCAGTCGACCTCTGGCAGACCAAACTTAGCGAAACGCATATTGAGTTGCGGCGGCGGACTTCCTATCACCCCTGGCAATATGGACTGCCTCCTGGCACTCGGTCAGGTTGTCTACTTACAGACTTCCACCGAAAAGCTAGTTGAGCGGTTGGCAACTGCTCATGACAGGCCGCTCCTGAAAAACGCCGATAAAAATGGCGAGGAACAGAATGAACATGTATTAAGGAGTCGTTTGTCCGAACTTTTCGAACTTCGGCACGAAGTATTTGAAAGAGCCCAAATTATTGTTAAGACCGACGGTTTGACCCCTCAACAGGTAGCAGATAGGGTTATAGCCAATTTAAAGGCTTCAAAATCTTGAAGGAATTGGCATTTTCAGATTTTTCAGTCCAGAAAACCAGAGAATTGGTGTCGAAAGTTGGCACATATATTGAAGGTTGGGTGCCACAGTCTGACCTTTAAGATCTAATATTATGAACGAACGCTGTTTTTATGGCGTTTTTGTCAAGTGCGTTGATTGGAAGGAGTATCGCTTTGCCCGCCGTATCCCAGGACGAATTGATGTATTTGCAGTCGCAGCTCGAAGGGCTGGAGTCGATTTTTATCGAATTGATGCCTTATGGAGTTGAGCTAAAACGTCAGCAAGTCCAAGACTTTTATGACAAACGATATGACAACGCTACCAAGCCAGTCGCTCAGGTCGCTGAAAATGAATTGCGCCGGCAATTTAATACTAAAGCCAACCAGGTGCGCAATCTGGTCGATAGCGCCGAATCTCTGGGCGATGTTTCTAATAAAGTAAATTTGATCCGTGCAGCAGCCTCTCTGCCGGGCGACCGCAGTAAAGGCCTCAAGCCCTCGATTCTTGCTTACTGCAAACAAGTAGTTTTTGAAAACAAAGTTGATCCAGCCATACTCGCTGAAATTCTAGCTTCACAAGATGTCAGTGCAGTCGAAGCACGAATGCTTTTGGCAGCCTCAATGTTTGTAGTGCCAAAGTCTGTAGAGCACGGTCCTGAGATTCTTCTTGCCCGCGACTTGCTGGCACAAGTAATCGGACTGATTCGCTCCGAACAAATTCTTCAACGCAACGATCCATTCTTGAATGCATCTCTGTGTTCACTTGATGGAATGGACGAAGATCTAGAATAACGTGAAAATTCTCGTTATTCACGGTCCCAATTTGAACATGCTCGGCAAGCGTGAAAAAGCCGTGTATGGCACTGTCACGCTCTCCGATATTGATCTTAAGCTTAATGAATTGGCAAAAGATTTTGGTGTCACTCTTGAAATCAAACAGTCTAATGCCGAGTCAGTTTTAATTGAAGAAATTCAGAATGCACCAACAAAAGAAATTGATGGAATATTGATCAATCCGGCGGCCTTTGGACATACATCAATAGCCATTAGGGATGCGCTTCTATCTGTCTCTTTGCCGTTTATAGAGGTGCACTTGTCCAATATCTACGCTCGCGAAGAATTCAGGCATAAGACTTACTTGTCTGACATTGCCATTGGTGTCATCACCGGATTTGGTGCCGACTCCTATTTTTTGGGACTGCGAGCGTTAGTAAATACACTGGCTCAAACGCGTAAATAGAGCCGCTTGACAGGGGCGCGAACGCTCACAGTTTGTTAAAATCGTCGAAATGGCATTCAGTATTGGCATACGCCAAATCGGTGCGCTTTTTTGAATGCCGCTATAATATGACTTCGATACACTGATTCAGTCAGTCTTCATATTCGTTTCCAACTCAAAATTTAAATCGTGATTGTTTCTCGCATAACAAAATTTACCCTGGCCATCTCGCTTTTGCCGTTTCTATCGGCAGGCTCGAACGCCCTTGCAGCTGTTTACAGCCCTGGCAATCCGACTGCAATCCAAGTGATTGCGCAAGGCGATGACGCTGCAGAAGCGCCCAAAGAGACCAAAGCCAAAGAAACTAAAAAAGGCTATGCGGAAGAAGCCGTTAAGCACTACAACAAAGGCGTTGAGTTTCACCAGCAAGGCAATCTCAATCAAGCCATTCAATCATATAAAGCGGCTATCGATGCCGACGGTAGATTGGCTGAGGCTTACAGCAATTTGGGTGCAGTTTATCTTGCCCAAAGAAGTTATCAAAAAGCGGCGGAAGCATTCAATAAAGCGCTCGCCTTAAAGCCTGATCGTCCTACAACCTTGAATGGTCTGGGCAATGCGCTGTACGCTCGTGGACAGGCAGCTGAAGCCAAAGATAGATGGGCTAAAGCAATCGAAATCGATCCTAATTTTGCCTCCGCTTATTACAACATGGGCAATGCACTCGAGACTGAAAAAGACGATAAATCTGCAATCACTCAGTACATGAAAGCGATCGACTGTAATCCTAAAATGGCTGATGCATTCTTCCGTATCGGCGGCATTCTTCACAAGACAAAGCACATCGCTCAGTCAAATATTTTCTTGAAGAAATCAATCGAACTGTCTCCTACTGCTGATTTTCAAAGAGAAGCAAATAAGATGCTCAAAGAGCAAGAGTTGGAGTTTACTCGCGAAACTGGCAGCTCGCGCGATGTTGAGACGAGCATGACACCAGTTAAAGAATCTCCGTCTGCGTCGAAAAAAACTTCTGACACGAGCGGGGCTGTTGCCGCTGTAGAAAAGAAGAGTACTTCTTCTAAAGAGAAGACTGGCACAACAGGCGCTTCCACTGACAAAGAAAAAAAACGCTTGCCATTTTTCGGACGCAAAACTAAAGAAGAAAAGAAAGTAGAGATGTTTGTGCAGCCTTCGACAAATTCAGCCGAAGACTTGCAACCTACTCCACAAGCCGCTCCCCAAGGAACTCCGCAAGGCGAACCTGACGCCTGGAAATAGAAGTCCCGCTGCTGTCCTTCAAGCGAAAGTAAAACTAAATGGTCGCTCAACAGTGGAAATTAGAGGCTGTCGCCAAGCTTATTGAAGGTCGGATCGTTGATGATACCGACCGCGTTGAAGTGTGCATCAAAGGCACCGTATTGGGCTTTCCTGTCACAGTGGAAGCCTTTCGCGCCGGTTTTCCGTTCGGAGTGACATTCTTTCTAGAGACCGCCGACCTGAGCGCAGGCGCACCACCCAATGATCCAGATGCCCTCAACATGATGTTTTACCCGCGCATGACCCGCGGCATTTACTCGTTTTTCGCGCGCCTGCTCCTTTTAGAAGCAAAAGGGCAACCGATCGATGAGCCGAGAGTGAAAGGCAATTTCCACTGCTCCTACAATTCAAGAGAGCAAGCCGAACGCTTCGTTCATTATCCAGGCGTATTGGAAAATCTGCTTAAGCTTGAGCACTACGCAAAATTTAGCGAATTGACCGTCCGCACCAACGCAGGTCTATCTCTGTCAGTGTCTACGGCATTCAATAATCTGGAAGTTGATATTGCCAAGGAGACTTGCGCGGCGATGGGTGAGCTCGGGCAGATTATTTTTGAAAATTTTCAGTAGTAAAACTGTCAATAATTGCGGATGATGTCTAAGAAAAGGTTACCGGCTGGTCATATCACGTTGTCATGTGATAGATTTACGGTGGCAGTCGAAAAGGCTGTTAGACGTAATGCCTGACCAACGTGAAGTGAAGCGGAGAGGAATCTAAATATGACGGAACAAACAGTAGTGGCTCCTGAAATTGTGACTATCACTGAGGAAGCAGCTCAAGAAGTAAAAAATCTTCTAGAAAAAGAACCGGGCAATTCCGGCTTAAGGCTCGAAATCCGCGGTGGCGGATGCTCAGGCATGTCTTACGGAATGAGTTTTGATAATGCAGCCGAAAAAGACAACGTGATCGAAATGCACGGCGTCAAAGTTTTCGTTGATCCAAAGAGCTCTATCTACTTGAAGGGCACTGTCCTCGACTATCAAGGCGGACTTGAAGGTCGCGGATTCGTTATCAAGAATCCACAAGCCAAAAGCAACTGTGGATGCGGATCATCATTTAGCGTTTAATCACCCATCAAGGTAGATTATTCGAAAAAGCATTTTTGTCCGATCCCGGTTCTAGGGATCGGACATCTTGTTTGGTTTATGCTTAACATCTGAAAAACACAGGCGTGACATCAAGTGATTATCGAAAAGAATATTTCAACTAACAAAAACGGTTTAAGAACAACCGGTGGCTTTCTTCATCTAAATGATTGTTCTTTGATAGAAATTACAGGCAAGGATGCCGAGAGATTTTTGCACTCGCAGACCACCAATGACGTTCGGTCGTTAGCATTTCACCAGGGTCATCAAAATGCCTTGTTAGATCGAAAAGCACATATCGTAGCCACTTTCGACCTCTATCGTGGTGCTGAAGAAAATCTCTATTACATTCTTGCGGCGAAAGCGCAGGCGCAAAGTATTCTGGAGCATTTAGACAAGTATCGCTTTGCCGATAAAGTAGACTTTGAAATTCGTAGTGGTGCCTTTATTGCCATACAGGGTCCACGCGCACGAAGATTGTTGATAGTCGCCAGTGGCTCAATGAAGTCAGCTGAAGCGCTATCTAAAGCGTTTTCCAAAATCACTCTTTTCGATACCAACGCTCTAATTTTTTCGAAATCAATGGCTGGCGAAGAGGGTTATATAGTTTTTGTTGAAACAGATAAAGCGCAAGAATTTCTCAGTCATGTGAGTGCTGCCGCCAACAATTTCGATATTATGCCAATCACCGAAACTGAACTGGAAAAGGCAAGAATAGAAGCCGGTATTCCACATTTTGGAGCTGATATTTCTAGCTCTAATTTGATGCCCGAAACCGGGCTCGACGAGACTCATGTCAGTTATACAAAAGGATGTTTTCAGGGTCAGGAGATACTTGCCCGAGTAAAAACTTATGGTGCGCCATCGCGAGGAATGGTCGGTCTGATATTTGAAACACCGCTTGCCGCGCCGATTGCGCCAGCAACAGAAGCATTCATAGATGCGAAGCCGGCAGCATGGATTTATTCAAATTGCTATTCAGACACGCTAAACAAACATGTCGCTATTGCATACATAAAAAGAGAAAATCGCATCGTTGGTAAAAAATTCGATTTTGATATCTCTGGAGAAATCTACACAGCTCAAGTTTCACTACTGCCATTTTTCACTCCTCCTGCTGCAAAAGAGCGTGCCGTCAAGCTCTACGAAGAAGCGCTGGCTGAATTTGCAAAAGAGAAAGATGATGCCGAAAGTTCTCACGCTGAATTATTGCTTAAGGAAGCACTGATGCTCGAGCCTTCCCTTGAAGATGCCTATGAAGCGCTTGGCGTAATTTTGTCGCGCAAGGACAGACTCGATGAAGCAATCGCGTTAATGAAAAATTTGGCGGAGCTCAATGAAGACTCAGTAATGGCACACGCCAATCTATCGGTCTTTTATATGCAGCAAGACAAGAAGGAAGAAGCGGAAGAAGAGAAAGCTATTTCAATGAGCATCAGAATGAGAATGCTTGCTAAAGAAGCAACGAAAGAGACGAAAGCAGATGAAGAGAAGAAGCGCTTAAAAGAAGAAGCTGTAGGACGCATGGAGATGTTTGCACAAGTATTGGAAATCGATGATGCAGACCTTTTAGCAAACTCAGGAATGGGAAATTGCCTTGTCACTCTGGAAAATTATGAAGAATCCGTTCCATTTTTGCGCAAAGCAATCGAAGTGAAACCCTTACACACAGTTGCTTATGTGGACTTAGCAAAAGCATATACTGGGCTAAACAATATTTCTGAAGCCGAAGCCATATTGCAGCAAGGAATTGAAGTAGCTTCTAAACGTGGTGACATGATGCCGCTAAAGCAGATGCAAGCACAGCTTGCAGAACTGAAATCTAAAGTCGAAGCAAAAGGAATCTAAAACTTAAATGCTCGCACGACCAATATGGCTACATATTTTCGCGCTCGGCGTGTACGCCTTTATGTACATTCCTATTTTGGTTCTTGTTCTTTTCAGCTTCGAAAAATCACGCATGGCGTCGGGCATTACTGGTTTTACATTCGATTGGTATACAAAACTCTTTCACAATGGCGACATCGGGTCTGCGTTTCTCAATAGCCTGATAGTAGCTGTGATCGCCGTAATTGTCTCATCCGTGATGGGCACAATGGCAGCAGTCGGATTGACTCGATTGCATTTTAAAGGAAAAGGTCTCTACCGTGGACTGCTATTACTTCCGATCATCATTCCGGAAATCGCCATGGCTGTGTCTGCGTTGATTCTCTTTATA
>JACMKL010000465.1 GCA_014380105.1 Candidatus Melainabacteria bacterium | reverse complement strand
GTTTGAAGTGATCAATGTCGCCATCACTAGATTTTTCATATGTCTGCCCTCAGAATCGTCTTCTGATCTACCAGTATAGACCTGACTTTAGGAATGCGCCTCGGAAGATGCCAGGTCTGAGTCTTTATGCGAATCGCCGCCCGGGAAGAACTGGTGGTTCATTTCTTCCGCGCAGATGAACAAAACTACGAGATTCCAAAAACAGATGAAACCCAGAGAATTGACGTTGTAGACGCCAACCGGCGGCAGCGAATGAGTCATAAGCAACGAAACGAAGCCAGGAACCATAATTGCTAGACAAAAAACAGCCAGTTTTCGGCAGACGTTTATGAGCGGCTTTCCTTGTTTTTTGCCCTTCGAGCGCAAAACGTAGCCAATCACACCAACAACCATCGCCAGACACAGCCCGTGCAGCCCAGCATCGAAGAAAACGTGCACCACAACCGCGCTGAAAGCCTGTTGAATTGCCTTAATTGTTTCTTGAAGGTTGAAAGCTTCGCTCGAATCCATCAGATTTGCCCTTAGACCCTGTCTCGGATGCCCTGTAAGTCTTATCTGAGATGATACCCGACATTGGCAAATGAAGCATTGACAATCTCACAGAATCGCCAGATCGGTTACCCAGTAGCGATCTTGGGTCTTCACTCTCGCGACTTCGCTAGATGCAAAGCGCGTCCGATGTTGAGGAAAGCAGCCGCCAGGTTGGGATCTATGGCAATTGCTTTGCGCCAATTTTCAATTGCTTCGTCCACACTGCCCTGCTTGAGCAGGATGAGCCCTAAATTGTTGAAGGCGAACGCATCACGCGGGTTGTACTTAATCGCTTCCTGAAGAGCCGTCTCGGCGTCTTTCACGTTGCCGCTGCGGTACAGCGCGGTGCCAAGATTGTAATAAGCCTCAGCATAATCTGGCTTCAAATCGAGGGCGTCACGAAAAACAGTGATTGACTCCGACAATCGATTGCTCTGATAAAGGGTAATGCCAAGGTGATTTTGCGCTTGCGCAAATTTTGGATCCGCCTTCAGTGCTCTGGTAAAACATTGCTGAGCCACTTCAATTTTTCCGAGACGCAAATATACGAGACCGAGTTGATTGAGAATTTCAGGATTTTCGGGATCTGACTTGAGCAAAGTGGTGCACAATTCCTGTGCACTTTCGTAATTTTTCAGATCGCGCAGAACCGCGATTTCTCGGAGTTTGAGCGAAATACTATTATCGCCAAGGCGCTGCGCTTCATGGTATTCAATGAGCGCGGAGTCGGCGCGATTGAGTAAGTGCATCGCGTCACCAAGTTCTTTGTGATATTCCGGAGAATCTGGTTTTTGTTGCAAAGCTGCTTGATATTCAACTATAGCCTGAGAATAATCATGCCGCAGCGAAAGTAGATGTCCCAAGTTGTAATGGGCTTCTGCGTAATTCGGTCGCAGACGAAGAGCCTGATAAAGCGCTTTCAAAGCTTCATCGGCTTCTCCTTTAGAAAGATATGCCGCACCAAGATTGTTGTACGTCAGGGGTTTATACGGGTCGTTTGCAACGGCTTCTTGAAGTTGTTCTATTGAGCGATCAATCTCTACAATGCGTTTTTCGCACAAATCAAGATTGGATTTCGCAATTGCATTTTGAGCATCACGTTTTAAAACTTCGTTGAAGACATCCGATGCTTCTTTCAAATATCCATCTTGGAGGAGTTCATTTCCATAAGCGAGCAGATTCTGAGTTCCTGCATTTGTCGGATTGAATGGTAGAGCCGGTGTATCGCTCGCTGCACCACGCAAATCCATTAACTCGAAATCACGATCGAAATGCATTTCAGTGAGCGCGAAGCACTGAGGACAGGTGTTTAAGAGAAAAAGCGTTAACCCAACAGTGGTAGCTAATCGGCGAAATTTCAGTCTTTTCATTGCTCAAAGTTAGCAGTATGTGCGGACTTTAGGACATCAAACTTTATTTATCCCCAAAACCGCTGGTGTCACCCTTAAGGGGGAGATTGCATGAACGGGAGCGCCTGAAAAGCCGATTTTTGCAGGAACAATAAAACTTTTCCAATGTCCCCATGGCAACTGCGATTGGTGCTGAGTGAAAAAATTCAGACGAATTTCAGAATAGGGGCGGTCAGCACGATTCTTAAACTCAATGGAGAAATAATATGTTTGCAGCATGGAGATACGAACAAAACGGAATCGATAAATGGTTGTCGCAAAATTTCAGCGCACGCTCACAAGGTCTAATACGTTCTGCACTTGTAGGACTGACTGACATTCTCTTAGCTCCGAAAGAATGTCTTCAAAGTCTTTTTTACCGACCAAAATTTCATGTCATCAATCCTTCGCTAGATTCACAGCAATTTACTAGCGCGACTGATCTAAAGCAGATTTACCTGAAAAATTGCACTGAAATTCTATATAAGTCGACCGCTCAAACATCTTTTCATGAGCAACATTCGCACGCTTGCAGAACAGTAACCGATTTATCAGCGTGCGTGCAGGGAACACCAAGTTTGAAAGATGACATCTTTAATCGGGCGACACAAGTAGAGAGACTCACACGGTCTGGGCGCCAGGCCTTAGTTCCAGAACGCATATCAGACCCAGTTAAAAACTTCGTTGCACGTCCATTACAAGGGCAGTTAATTGAAGATTTTGGCTCAAGCGCAAGCGGAACTTATCTCACTTTTCCTGAGTTTCAAAAATGGCATAAAGCTACAGCACCAAATACTGATAAACATCCGAGCATAAATGCTGTTGAGCCGGGTCTAAATCCTGAAGGTCTAAGGCATTTTTTGAATTCTAGCAGACGCTAAGTGCGTCAACTGAAAGTTAGTGAGGTAATGGTGGATTCTCGCAGTGGCGACCCACCATTACCTCACTACACATTGCGATGCCAGTAGGCACCCGTGACCCATTTGTTGTAGCACGGCAATAATAACCTCTCATTAATCTCAACGGCAGCGTCAAACCAGGCTGATGTGAGTTTATATACTGTAAACTCTCGAAATTAGATCACATCAAGCGGGAGCAGGACATGCGCAGTTCATCGTCTAAGGGCAACAGCAAGCTCAAACTTTTGAAGTCAGCCGGAATTTATGCAGCGGCAATTTGCTTAATTGCGCCGATGGCAACACAAGACAGCTCTCGTGCGGATGCTCAACAGAAGAGATTCGATCGCGAACAAACAATGTTGATGAACTTGAAGAACGGAGTTGGATCCACTGGCTTCCACATTATTGAATCCAATCGCAGAGCCAAAGATATAGTTCGCGATCTAGGCAAAGCAATGTTCCAACTGCAAGAAGTAGATAAAGCGTATTCCAAATCGCGTGGCAAACCAGATAGCCGCTCAATGGACGGCACCAAGTTAAAATTGGTCAACGCTCAGAATACTGCTCAAAAACTGAGCGACGAACTCTGGGACACATTCCAGGATCTGAAGAAGAGCATCAACACGACTCTTGTTTTAGATGAAGTGGACAATAAGTAAAAGACGTTCCAAAAAGGAAGTTGCTTTAAAGGCTAATCATGGATTCCACAAGCGAGACCAAGATGCCTATGAGAGGGGTCATTTACGCGCTCCTTTCATCAATTCTTTTCGGCTTAACGACACCATTTGCCAAAACTTTACTCTATGACATAGAGCCCATATTGCTAGCGGGCTTGTTCTATCTCGGCTCAGGCATCGGTCTTAGTCTTTACCTCCTCTGCACTCGAAATACCAAATTAGCAAAGCAAGAAGCATCGCTCAGACGTGCCGACCTGCCCTGGCTTTGTGGTGCAATTGCAGCAGGAGGCATCATCGCTCCCGTTTTTTTGATGATGGGACTAGCAACAACAAAGGCTTCCGCTGCGTCGCTATTCCTAAATCTCGAAAGTGTATTTACGGCATTAATAGCCTGGTTCGTATTTAAAGAAAATTTCGACAGGCGCATTCTTCTAGGAATGATTGTGATTGTTCTCGGAGGAATTTTGCTGACAGTCGACCGATCAGCCGCTCTTTCACTTTCGACCGGATTACTCTTGGTTGGAGCGGCCTGCCTCGGATGGGCAATAGACAATAATCTGACCAGGAAAATATCCAGTGCAAATCCAGCTCAGATAGCCTGCTTCAAAGGCCTTGCCGCGGGCGTGACAAACGTTTCTTTAGCATTAGGAATTGGAGCTCAACTTCCT
>JACMKL010000464.1 GCA_014380105.1 Candidatus Melainabacteria bacterium | reverse complement strand
TGAAACTAAGATGCTTTTGGATACTTATGATTGGCGCCTTCAGTCTTTGCTTCACCCTCATTAGCGCGCAGCAATTCATTCAGTTTTGAGAAATTCAAAACTTGCCTGTGTTGACCGGCGAAAGCGCGAGTCATCTCTACGCGCTCTTCAGACACAGGCGCAGCCATTTTTACTTGTGACTTGGCTCCCTCAGGGGCGATTTCGTTGACTGTATCTTGAGCTGATGCCACCATATTTAGTGAGGCGAATATTGCCAGGATGACCGAGAATAACAATGGTTTCATCAATTTCCCTTCTTTGTGCATTTCCAAGTAAGGCGTAGCAGGAATTTTCTTTGGCTCTGGGCCTTGTCCCCACCGCGAGCGGCGGTAGCTTTCTTGTCTTTCAACGTCAGCCGGACTTTCACTCTTGAAGGATTTTGCCCACCATAAAACCAGTGGGTCACCCGATTCAATTTCGAGGCCGCGTCTATTGCCTGAGTCCGGAAGACCTTTGCTACCGCCGCTTTTGCCGACTTTATGCATTTGAATTTCTCTGATTCGACCGAATAATTCGTCAAGTTCTGCTTGAGGACTGCGTTCAATTTCCGATGCTTGGCCGACTTGCGACTTGGACCAGACCGAACCATTTTGAGTTGAGCCGCTTTGAGCAAATCCGTTGCGGCATGCGCTTGCTTCCGGTGGCGTCAGTGGATTGGTGGTCATGGTGCATCTCCCTAGTAACTTCGGAACCGTTGTCCGTGTTCACAGACTATCCAAAATAGAGGGACGCTAACACGGGTCCAAACCTGAACCCGCATCGACCTATGCCCCGGGTATCGACCTGGGGTTATTACTGGGAAAACCTACCTGTCGTCTCTGACAGGTTGAGAATCTCGAGCATTCGAAAATTTGAGAATTTTGAGAAATCGCTTCTAGTGAGTAGGCGTGGTCCGCAAAATCCCTTCAGCTATAGGAGCTGCAGTATGGGACGATTTGACCTTGTGCGATGCATAAGAAAGAATCGCTTCGACCTGACTTAAGTAGCTCGCAATGTACTGCGCTCGAAATCCACGTTGGATAAACGCTTCCAGCCTGAGCCAATTCTTGATTGTATTGTGCAGGCTGGTCACATCTTTGAGTATGCCTTCCACTTCATCAGATGATGCACCACTATTTAATTGATGCATCGTTCTTTGAATGCTATCGATTTGCGAGAGCACATCGTTAGTGCTTGCTTGGTCGGAAAGGATGTGAGTGCGAGGGTCCTGGAGATAACGATTGACCATGGCCGCAAAGTCATCAACAAGCAATCGGCTCGCCTTAAGCGGATCAGATTGTGGTGTCATGAGCGGTTGTTTTCTATATGGTCCGATTTTGAGGACGTTCATTTTTTTGTCGTCTAAGTGAGCAACCGCAAACATTGTGGTTCCCAAAGTCCCTGTTTCGCGCGCTGAGTCTAACTGTTCAATGAGGCCAGCTGTGTCCAGTTGTCGGATCGACAAGCCCGGATAAACAAGCGCTTTGTCGCCCGTCGATTCACGCACATAGGCGGCTGCAGTGGTGAGGTCTTTTGGATTTTGAACATAGGTCATTGGATTGAGAGTATCGACCCAACCGTTTGCTACCCAGGTTTCCCACTCTTGCTGAATGGCGCCGCGCCGCATGCGCTTTGGCATTCCGTAGACGGCCGCTGAGATTTTGATTTCTGGGCGAAACTTTCGAAGCATGATCGAAGTGTCACGCACAAAATCATTGACCTGTTGAATTTTCCAAACGATAAAAACTTCTCTAGTGGTGTCATCCATGCGATCCAGTGAGAGACCGGTTTCTTGCTCGAAACGTTGTCTGCCCATCCAGTTGAATCCAAATTCGGATCCTTTGTTATTAAACGGATAACGAATGTAGTCGAGCTGTATGCCATCGACTTTGTAGTTAGTGACAATTTCCATCATCAAATCTTTTGGAAACTGTCGGGCTTCAGGCACTGAAGGATCGAGCCAGAACTCGTGTTGACGTGGTGGCACCAGAACGCCATTTTGTCCGGCTAGGGCTTGAGCAAAGTCACGCGAAGATAAAACCGGACCAGGATAATCAGCATCTTTTCCAATAATAGGATTGTGGCGGACATTGCCTACTGCAAAAACCCACACCCATGAATGCAATTCCATGTTGCGTTTGTGGGCTTCGGTTACGGCCGTGCCGAGCGGATCCCAGCCGATTGTGTTGGGATTTTGGGCCACTAGTTTGCTCGGATACATTGTGAATCCGGCGTTGTTTGTTTCAAAATAAACGACATTGATGCCGGAAGCTTTGAGCTTATCGAACAACATCGATAATTGTTTTGGTCCCTTCATTGAAGCGATGGTGCCGCGGTCTAGCCACACAGAGCGTGCTTCGACCGGACGGACTGGCATAGCTTGGGCAAATGCCAGTGAGAAATCTTGACGCGCTTGTGACAGGTGAGTGTCTGCTTCAAAAAATTTGCGTGCCGAATATGCTTCCTGGAATGACTTTACGTGAGCAAGGGCTGAATCATAAAAGGTTTGGATGGTTTTAAATGGAACTGCAAGCTCGGCTTGTTTAGCCGTTTTGATAGTTTCTTCTGTGCGCTTAGTCAAATAATCAAGCTCTTGGCTGATTGTTTGATAGTCGGCAAAACTGATTTGTACCGCCGCCGCTTGAGTGATTCCAGGCACCAATTCTTCAAATGCCAGAGAGAGCAAATTGGAGTTGGCTGTGATTTCGCCTTGTAGTCCAGGAGCCCAGGTCAGAAATAAGCAACCACCTTTGCGAACGACAGCTGGTCCAGTTTCTTTGCCTGTTGAATCGACCCACTTAGCAAGAAAAGTTGCTCCTTCGCCGAGTGTAACGTCAGAGTGAACAGTGGCAATTGGGAATTCTTCAATCACCGGATATGGTGCACGCGGCCATTCTACTTTTTGCTTGTCGGCGAGAGTAGACATCTTGCCTATTGTGACGCCTGTTAACTGTTCGATTTGTGCACCACCGGCAAGGGGGACGCCGGCTGCGTCTGTTACAACTAGTTTGCCACCACCGCGGACAAATTCGGTGAGAGCGTTTACTGCTTCAGGTCCGAGGTCAACTAGAAGCGGCATCACAATTAGTTTGTAGCCGCTTAACTTCGATGGTCCTTGATTAACGTCATTGTCTGTCAATTCGTCGAAGCGAACATTTGATGCTTCAAGAGCGTGGCGAAACTGCACATAATCATCTTCGAAGGTGCCGAGGCGTGCTTCTTGATAGGCCTGCGCGTTGCGGGCGCTTTTGATGACTGCAATTGGGGATGCGGCAAAGGCGGGCGTCGCCTGCAGAAATAATATTGCAACCAGAACCAGAAGGCATCTCACAATCACGTTAATCCCTCTCAAAATATTTCCCCTACTGTCTGTTTTGCATTTCTTTGACGACACGATCAATTTGTCGCTTGTTATCGCGATCTGTAATCGCTTCGCGCTTGTCGTAGAGCTGTTTGCCCTTTACGATCGCGAGTTCGACTTTGGCCCAATTGCCTTTGAAAATTAGTTTGAGAGGGACAATTGTCAGTCCCTTTTCTTGAACTTTTGACTTCAATTTGATCAATTCTGCTTTATGGAGAAGCAGTCTTCTCTTGCGCAAAGGTTCGTGGTTAAAGCGATTGCCGTGCTCGTAAGGGGCGATATGGCAGTTGTGGAGCCACATTTCGCCATCGTCAATACGTGCAAATGCGTCGCTTAAGTTGGCTTTGCCATTGCGCATCGCTTTCACTTCGGTGCCGTGAAGTTCGATGCCTGCTTCGATCACATCAATGATGTGATACTCGTGACGCACTTTACGATTGTCAGCAATTATTTTGACTTCGTCTTTTTTTGCGTCGCCGTCTTTCGGCTTGGCATCATTCTTTTTCATTTGGACGTTGCGAGTGAAATTGATGGAAAGTGACAAGTGTTCAGTATAAAACTTTGACGCCCGGCTGATCTGCTTATCACTAGATGCTGTGCATTAAACATCACAGATTGATTGAAATGCCATTCACAAAAGCGTTTTCGGTATCCCTGCAAGATATCTTTCGATATATTTTTGGGTGCACCCGGGCACAAAAGACGTAACTGTTGACAATCGGATGTTATGATTTTAACGTCGGCTTTCCCAAATGGGCTGGCACCTCAGGCACTCGTGAGCGTTTCACCTAAATGATCAAAATCGAGCCTCTCTTTGCAATTGACACTGCCCAGACGCGCGCGCTTCTTCGTCATCAAAACGAGCCGATGCCATTTGAGAGCTTTTGCGCTGAAGACGCTCTTGCTCTTAGGGGTTTCACCTTCTTTCAACATTGGCTGCCCTGCAATTTGCATTTTGCTCCAATGGCATATATCGCCAAAGAAGATGGCATTGTACTTGGCTTGATATCGATAAGTTCGGTCGGAAAGTCGCGCAGTTGCTGGCGGGTTGAGCATCTTGTCGTTCATCCTAACCACCGCGGTCGTGGGATTGCTCAAGAGTTATTGCGCTTTGCCTTTGCTACTTTCGCCAGTCAGGGTGCGGCACACTTTGTCGCTGAGGTTGCCGATCAAAATTCGGTAGCGCTCTCACTGCTTGGCTCGACGGGCTTCAGGCGCTGTTATCGCGTCACGCATTATCAGGTTCCGGTTGATTACGAACCGCCGGGCAGCCATGACTCTGAAGAGTCTTCCGGCTTCAGACTGGCTATTCCTTCTGACCGCCAGGCTCTCTATCAATTGTTTCAAGAATGCTTGCCACCCGACCTTCGCATCACCTACGAGTATGTGCCGGACGATTTTCTGGTCAATGTTGTGCCGACAGAAAATATCAGTAAGTTGTGCCGTAAGTTGATCAAGCAGCGCATCTGGTACTGGGTTTCGCAAGATCCTGAACGCAAGAGCATCACTTCAGCTATCCGTGTGCTTGCTCACCGTGAAGGCGATTATCACCTGGAATTCGCTGTCCATCCGGGTTGGGCGCATACATCAGAAAATACGATCTTCTTTGTGCTCAACATAATGAAGCGCTTGAATATGCGCGGAGTTATTTCCATAAAAGGATTCGACTACCAGCCTCATGTTGTGAAGGCGCTTGAAGGACTTGGTCTGGAAAGGACTGGCACCTTCTCCTTATTAGCGCGAGACCACTGGGTGCGTGCCAAGCAGAAACGTGTTGCGAAAAAAGAAGTGCCAATCTCACTTACATCGATTGCTCAGCCGGGCATAAGTTTGCCGCTGCCGGCGGAAAGAACGCTCTTTCCCCCTCTTTGAATGTTCGAACTTTTATCTCTCGCTCTTAAACTAAAGTAAAGGCCGCTGGCCGACCTGATCAGATCTGTTACTCTGGCTAAATCGCTGTCTGTCGCAGTAGTTCGACGTTCGCGCCGTTTCACCCAAGAAACGTGCATCGAAAGTCGGAAGCGGCAACAGGCTGGCGTTGACATCGCATGAGCGTTGTAGGTATTATTGCCAACCGCTCTAGCGAGTAGCTGCCCCTCTAGTTTGACGGGTAGTCTGTGTAATCAAGTTCTATTTCAGGAGATTTGTGGTGCCTACCATCAATCAGCTCATACGGAGAGAGCGGAAAAAAGTCACTTATAAGACGAAATCACCCGCGTTGAAATCATGCCCGCAGCGTCGTGGCGTCTGCACGCAGGTGAAGACGACTACCCCTAAGAAGCCGAACTCGGCTCTTCGGAAAATCGCTCGTGTCCGCCTGACAAACAGTATGGAAATCACTGCTTACATTCCGGGCGTCGGCCACAACCTACAAGAGCACTCTGTCGTTTTGGTCAGAGGCGGTCGGGTTAAGGACCTTCCGGGTGTCCGCTACCACATCGTCCGCGGCGCGCTGGATACAGCTGGCGTCAAAGACAGACAACAAGGCCGCTCTAAATACGGTACCAAGCGTCCTAAACCAGGCGCAGCCGCAGCAGCAGCCGCTGGCAAGAAGAAGAAGTAGTCAACACGAACAGGATACGAAAGTATGTCACGCAGAAACGCCGCAGTTAAAAGAATTCCTCCTACAGATTCGGAGTTCAACAGCCAACTCGTTATGCGATTTGTTCATCGCATGATGCAGCGCGGCAAAAAGAGCACCGCACAAAAACTGTTTTACAAATCGCTTGACCTGATCAAAGAGCGCACAAAACTTGAGCCGCTCGATGTTTTCAACAAAGCAGTGAAGAACGTCACTCCATTAGTTGAAGTCAAAGCTCGTCGTGTTGGTGGTTCAACCTACCAAGTGCCGATCGAAGTAAAAACAGCCAGAGGCGTAGCACTCGCTACCCAATGGATCATCACCAATTCCAGAAAGCGTGGCGGCAGAAGTTTTGCTGAACGTTTGTCTGCTGAATTGATCGATGCTTCAAATGGTTCAGGCAACTCAGTTAAGAAGAGAGACGAAACGCACAAAATGGCTGAAGCCAACAAAGCGTTCGCTCACTACCGCTACTAAGCTGCAAGGCATCCTATTAATAAGGTAGACTGAAAAGTCGGGCCTTCGAGTGGTCTTACCTGGGCGCACCATTCACTGGTGTATCTTCGGTAGGACCCTCAGCGTTTTGGTTGTTATCCGAAACTCATCACACCAACTTCCGGGGCTGATGGGTTGAGGGTTGCAAAATTTGAAATGTAAAGTTTGGCAATGGGCGAAAAACAAAAATTGTTTGACGTTTCTGAAGGATTGAAAGAAGTCATGATATTTTGCATTTAGGTTTCATTTGGAGTGCTCCACGCTACGAGCGCGGGGTTTCCAATAAAACTTGAACGCAAACTGACACAAGTTACACGGCGGAAGGACAAATGGAAGTCGCATCTCGAATGGAAGACAAGAAAAGCACCACTACGGCTGAGAAAAGAACGATCCCGTTGAGCGAGATCCGCAATATGGGCATCGCTGCTCACATTGACGCAGGAAAAACGACAACAACAGAACGCATTCTTTTCTATTCCGGTTTGATTCACCGGGTAGGCGAAGTCCACGAAGGTACAACCGTCACCGACTGGATGGAGCAAGAAAAAGAACGCGGTATCACAATCACCGCCGCTGCCATCTCGTCAAAATGGAAAGGCAAGCACATCAACTTAATCGACACGCCCGGACACGTTGACTTCACAGTCGAAGTAGAGCGTTCGATGAGAGTACTCGACGGCGTTGTCATCGTACTTTGCGCTGTCGCCGGCGTTCAACCACAGACCGGTACCGTCTGGAAACAAGCTAATCGCTACCAAGTTCCTCGCATGGTTTTCGTCAATAAGATGGACCGTTCGGGTGCTGACTATTTCCGCGTTGTAAAACAAGTCCAAGAGCAACTTCCTGGCTTGCACACCACCTGGACCAATGGTCACCCATTGCAGATTCCAATCGGTGCTGAAGTAGATTTCAAAGGCATCATCGACTTGATCGACCGCAAGGCGTACATGTATCACGAAGATGATCCAATGGGCAAACTGGCTTATGAAGCCGAAGTGCCTGAAGACATGAAAGAAGAAACCGAATCCTGGCGCACCAAACTCGTCGAAGCCATCTCCGAAACAGATGATGTCTTGATGGGCAAATATTTGGAAGGCGAAATGCCGACCATCGAAGAGCTAAAGAAAGCGCTTCGTCAGGCTGTCATCAACAACAGAATCGTGCCAATTCTCGTCGGCTCCGCCTTCAAGAACAAAGGCGTTCAACCATTGCTCGACGCCATTGTCGACTACCTACCATCACCTGAAGAAACCCAACCAATCAAGGGTTTCACACCAGATGGTGTTGAAGCAGAACGTACCTGCCACGATGAACCATTTGCCGGTCTTGCTTTCAAAGTAATGACCGACCCATTCGTTGGCAAATTGACCTTCGTCCGCATCTACTCTGGCACTCTGACTGCTGGCTCTTATGTCCTCAATGCGACAAAAGGCAAGAAAGAGCGCATCTCCAGATTGGTGCAATTGCAAGCTGACCAACGTACAGATGTTCAATCAGCCAGCGCCGGCGACATCGTTGCCGTAGTTGGATTGAAAGACACCACAACTGGCGACACTCTCTGTGTTGAATCTGATCCGATCATTCTTGAATCGATGACATTCCCAGAGCCTGTTATCTCGGTTGCTATCGAACCAAAAACCAAGCAAGACTCTGATAAGCTCGGCAACTCTTTGTCCAGATTGGCTGAAGAAGATCCGACCTTCAAAGTTCGCGTTGACCACGAAACAGGTCAAACAATCATCGCCGGTATGGGTGAACTCCACTTAGAAATCATCGTCGACAGATTGCTCCGCGAATTCAAAGTCGAAGCGAACGTCGGTACACCACAAGTTGCCTACCGCGAAACGTTGCGTCAGCACGTTAAGCAAGAAGGCAAATTCGTCCGTCAGTCGGGTGGTCGTGGTCAATACGGTCACGTCGTTATCGAACTCGATCCGTTGGAAGCTGGTGCTGGATTCGAATTCGTCAACAAAATCGTCGGTGGTGTCATTCCGAAGGAATACATTCCAGCGGTTGAAAACGGCATTCGCGAAGCATTGCTCGGTGGTGTCATGGCTGGATATCCAGTTATCGACCTGCGCGCAACCCTCGTGTTCGGTTCGTATCACGAAGTTGACTCCAACGAAATGGCGTTCAAAATTGCCGGATCGATGGCCTTCAAAGAGGGCTTCATGAAGGGTAAACCAGTTCTTCTTGAGCCTGTAATGAAAGTCGAAGTCGAAGTTCCTGAAGAGTACATGGGCGACGTTATCGGAGACATCTCCAGCCGTCGTGGACGTATCGAAGGTATGGATACAATCGAGAAGATGTCCAAGGTCAAAGCGGTTGTGCCGTTGTCCGAAATGTTCGGCTACGCAACAGACATCCGCAACAAGACTCGCGGTCAAGGCACATTCACAATGGAATTTGCTAACTACGAAGAAGTTCCGAAGAGCATCTCCGAAGGGATCGTAACCAACAAGAAAGAGAAATAAGCCAGCCTCTGAAGATACTTTCTAATTATCAAAGTATCGATAGAAGTTGAGCGAAGGGGCAGTCGGTTTACCGGCTGCCCTTTTCAATGGTATAGAATTTGTGCGGAGAGACTTTTAGGTTTTCAGGAGCAGCATCAGATGAAGTATCTGCACGGTGGTTACATCCTATTCTGTGACCGTGCCGAACATGCCGACAACGGTAAGGTGAATGCGGAAGGACTCTTTGACGTGTTCGTCGGCGAATTGCCGTTGAAAATGAATTGCATGATGGTGATTGGATTCGGAACGCCATTTGAGCGCCGCCAATACAAAGGTCTAGTCGTAATTGAAAATCCGGAAGGTCACGAAATTTTCCGCAAAGAGTTTCAAGCCAACGACCCCAACGACATTTACAAAGGTCACTACATCGTCACCCCTGAAGTGACGATCGACAAAGAAGGCATGTGGACAGCAAAATGCGTGCTGCGCAACTATAAAGATGAAACGATGTGGGATGTCTCGCGGCAATTCTGGAGCATGGTCGAAGGCGACTCACCTCCAGATCCATAAAAGAATTGCGCTAAACGATCGGCAAGGTTTCGTAGCGGTGCCCAAGTATTTGATTGCTGTCGGCTCCCAGCCAGCGATCGAGAACGGTGGCGTATACGGTGCGGAAGTCGACTGTGTGTTTTAGGTCGCCGCTGACGAGTGACGTCAGGCTGGGCGTTTCTCCATAAATTCCACCCTTGACTGAAGAGCCCATCAAAAATAACGGTGCGGCAGTGCCATGATCTGTGCCCTTGCCGCTGTTTTCTTGTACGCGTCTGCCGAATTCTGAAAACACCATTGTCAAAACTTTGTCGTCAACATTGTGCGCGATCAGGTCATTTTGGAATGCCGAAAGGGCGTCGGAGAGCTGCTTTAATAATCCGGACTGAGCGCGTTGTTGATTAGCATGTGTGTCGAAACCGTCAAGACTGACGGTGAAAACGGGAGCAGTGACACCACCGGAAATCATTTGCGAAATGAATTTCAAGCCGTCGCCGAGTTTTCCGTTTGGATATTTGACGGTGCTTTTGTATGACTTGACGATTTTTAGAAGGTAGTCGGAGGCGTGATTTGCTTCCTTGCCCGCTTTCTGAAGAAGGTCAGCGTTAGGGCGATTGGAGTCGAAGTTCGAGTAAATATCATTAAACGCATCGATTTGAAGATCATGGTCTTTCTTGAATTTTGGATCTGTTTTGAATTTGAACTCGTAGATATTGTTGACCGAAGGCACCACAATTTTTCGTGCAAGTAATGTTTTCGGTAGCATCGGATCAACGTTCACCGCCGGCAGTGCACTCGTTTCTTTGCCAGCAGAAGCATAATCCAAATAGCGCCCGAGCCAGCCAGTGTCGCCGATCTTGTCAGTTTCACCGGTCTGCCAAATTTCAATTGAGCGGAAGTGCGAACGATTGGCATTCGGATAGCCAACCCCTTCTATGATGGCCACTTTGCCTTCTTTATATAAGTCATTTAGAGCGGTCATGGCAGGGTGAAGCCCGAGTGCGTCGTTAAGATGGAGGACATCCTTTTGAGCAATTGCAATCTGTGGGCGAGCGTCATAATAAGCGCCTGCGCCATAAGGGATGACGGTATTCAGTCCGTCGTTGCCACCACTCAGTTGGATCAAAACGAGTTGTCTACCGGAAGGATTGGCTGCTTGTGCTGAAGCTGCGAAAATTTGATCGGCAGTTAAAATCGCCCCGAACATTCCGAGTCCACCAGCCAAAAATTTTCTTCTGGAAAGAGTCATTTTGAATCCTTTGAATCCTTTGAATCCTTTTAGTCCTTTTAGTCCTTTTAGTCCTTTTGGT
>JACMKL010000463.1 GCA_014380105.1 Candidatus Melainabacteria bacterium | reverse complement strand
CGATATTCAGATTAAAGATGGCGAAGAGGTTGTCGATAAGACTGTGCTTGTAGATAAGGAAAAGAAAATTCCAGAGTTTTTTAAAGTACCCGCTTTAATGATCAGCGCTGAGCGCCGTATCATAGGTGGAAAGCCAATTTTGGCGGATAAGTCTGGAACGCTTTTGTCTGTCATTGACCATGGCAAAGGTCGAATTTTGTTGGGCACAACTCCAAACCTTTGCTCTAATCGCCGCCTTGATACACAGGCCGATTGGGCCAATTTTCAATTTATCATAAACTGGTTGCGCACCGCCCGCGGTGAAGTATTCTTTGATGAAAAATGTCATGGGTTTTCGTCTGCAACCAACGTCTTCCATTACTTGTTGCGTGGTCCAGCTGGATTGATTTTCTGGCAACTACTTTTAATACTGGCAATAGCAGTATTGAGCAGTGCTCAGCGCTTCGGCGCGATGAGACACCTCGTCATCACAAGAAAAATTTCAAGCCTCGAATACATTTATGGTTTAGCAAATGCGTTCCGGCGCGCCAGGGCGAACACTGCTGTTCTGGAAATACTTGGGCAATCTTTCAGAAATCGACTATGTAAGGTGCTTGGCATTTCCCCGCACGAAAGTTCAGATGCTCTGGTATCTAGCTGGAAAAGTTCAAAGCACTCAGATACAGCTGACATGGCCACTTTGATAGAACAGTATGAGCGAGCGTTAAGTAGAAAGAACTTAAGTGATACGGAGTTGAGAAGTCTCATCGGCTCCTGCGATAAGATTAACAGTGCTTTGGCAGAAACGGCAATGGCAAACGCAGATAAGGCGGAAACTCAAAAATGACAGAGATTGCAACGACCTTCAAGCGTTTGAAAGAACGCATCAGTAGCGTGATAGTCGGACAGGAAATGGTGATCGACCAACTGCTTGTAGCAATACTTGCAGAAGGACATGTTCTTCTTGAAGGTGTGCCGGGCACAGCCAAAACATTGTTAGTAAAGACTCTAGCGTCACTAATCGGCACTGAATTCGGTCGAGTTCAACTCACACCTGACATGCTGCCCTCCGATATTCTTGGCACCAGTATCTATGATCTGAACACAAAAACTTTTACGCTTAAAAAGGGTCCGATTTTCACCAGCCTACTTTTAGCGGATGAAATCAACAGAACGCCGCCAAAGACACAGTCAGCACTGCTTGAAGCAATGGAAGAAAAGCAAGTCACCCTTGACGGTCGCACCCAAGCTCTGCCAGATCTCTTCATGGTCGTAGCCACTCAAAATCCAGTTGAATTTGAAGGAACATATCCACTTCCTGAAGCACAACTCGACCGCTTCATGCTGAAAGTAATGATTGGCTATCCGGAAGTCGAAGCCGAGAAACAAATGCTAAAAAATTGGCAAGAAGGTCTTTATAGAAAGAAGTCACTCGCTGTTGAACCATGCGTCAATACTGACGAAATTTTGAAAGCGCGAAAAGATCTTGAATCGGTCAAAGTAGACGAATCAATTTTGAACTATTTGATGGAAATCGTACAAAAATCACGCAACCTGTCCGATTTGCAATTGGGCGCCAGCCCTCGCGCAGCGCTGAGTTGGTTGGCTGCGGGAAAAGCGCACGCAGCAATTGAAGGAAAAGACTTCGTCACGCCGGACAATATCAAATTTGTAGCAGAGCCAGTTTTGCGTCACAGGCTTATGCTGACTGCAGAAGCCGAGTTGGACGGTGTGACAGTCAGTCAGGTAATCGCTAACTTACTCAGGCAAGTCCCTGTGCCTCGCTGAGGGACGCGCATGAATCTCACCGCAAGCCGCCGCACTTATATGCTTCTCGCTACCGTAGCAGTAATATTTGCACTGTCTTTTTTCTTACCACTGGCTAAAGAAATCGGGCTTATTGTTGACGTATTAGTTGCTGTTATTTTCTTCATCGATTATCAGCTAACGCCAAGGCCATGGCTAATTGGGGCAAGTCGAGAATGCCAGGAACGTCTATCAATCGGACGCACCAACGAAGTTGTTTTAACCGTCACGAACAAAAGCACAAGTGATCTGCAACTACGTATTCGCGATGATTATCCCGCCACATTAGCCTCCAACGTAGAAGAATTTGATTTCCTGCTCAAGGCAGGAGACCAATCGATGCTCAAGTACGAGTTGTTGCCAAAGCGGCGCGGGCTGTATAAATTCGGCGATATTCATATTCGCTATAAGAGTTTTCTCGGTATGTTTCATCGCGAAGCAATCATTGAGGCAAAACGCGAAACCAAAGTCTATAGTGATTTAAAAGCACTCTATGACCTCTCGGTCAAACTTAGTCGCTCTACTGAACTTGGCGATATCAGACAGCGAAAACGCGGTCAGGGTACTGACTTTGCCAGCTTGAGAGAGTACACGGTTGGTGACGACAGTAAGGCCATTGACTGGAAAGCTACAGCCAGACGCGAAAGACCAGTTGTGAGAACATACGAAGCCGAACAAGAACAAAGACTTCTAATTTTAGTAGATGCTGGACGCATGATGTTGTCCAATTTAGAAGGACTGACTCGCTTCGATCATGCACTCAATGCGGGTCTGTGCCTGGCACTCACCGGATTGACTCACAATGACCAAGTTTCATTCGGCGTCTTTGCGGACAAACCACTTGCCTATATGCCACCACGTCGCGGCAAATCTTATTTGAAAAAAATTCTGGAATCAGTCTTTGATGTTGAGCCGAGAATGGTCGAACCAGACTACTTAGGTATGCTCTCGTACTTCTCGTCACTTCAAAAAGGGCGCTGCTTGATGGTTATTTTGACCGACCTCACTGATCCGATCGGTTCGCAAAGTTTGCTTGCCGGTATGGCTGGACTGAGAGGTCGCCACCTCCCTTTTTGCGTTACCTTAAAAGACCGTCAGGTGGCGGAAATGTCTCATACTGGAATACTGAAAGATGAGCTCGATAAGACCGTTTCGCTCGATCAAATTTATCAACGTGCTGTTGCCACCGATCTTTTAGGCCAACGAGAATTAGCTTTGTCAGTTTTGCAGCGTCGAGGTTGCCTTGTTTTAGATTGCCCACCGCAAGAATTGTCCGACAAATTGGTCGACAGTTATATTGATATCAAAAACAGAGGCAGGCTCTAAACTAGACAAGATCGTTGTCGCAGGCGTATTTAACAAGAGCAGTACGACTTTTCAGTTTGAGTTTTTTACGAATTCTGGAAGCGTGTAATTCAACTGTTGATTCAGTCAAGAAAAGCCTTTGCGCAATTTCTCGATTAGCATAACCGGATGCAATTAATTTGAGCACTTCAAGCTCTCGGAAAGAAAGTGGCGGACCACCACCTTCAGTGCGCAACTTGTCCTCAACACCTTCCGGTCTAGATGTGCGCGAAGCCATTTCAAGCGTATTGGTGAGCTGTTGTGTCAAATTACCAAGTAAGTTCATATTGAATAACTGATCTTTGACTTGCATAAACGATTGACTATTTTCGACCGCAATTGCAGTTTCTGCAGCAGCAACTTCCAGCATATCTAATTCATTAGGCAACCACTTGCGTGGGGCACCACATGCGATGGCGACAACAACACCGTAAATTGCGCCATGATGTGAAATCGGAGCGCCCGCGATGCTGACAAAACCGTTATCCAGAAACCATTCCAGCTCCTCGTCACTAATTTGCAAATTAGGACGCTCTGCTGAAATATCAGTGATCGCTTTAACCCGAGTTTTAAAATGACCGGCGATACGAGCCGGAAATTGACCAGTACGACCAAGGCCAAGTGGAGAGAAATCAGGCTCAGAATATTCATGAGTGACTATCGGAGACGTGACTGATTCAGTTCTTACGACCATGCAGCGCGATACACCTAGGGCGCGGCCGAGATTATCGACAACAGACTGGAGCACACTGTCGCGATCTAATGAGGAGTGAACACGGCAAACAATTTGACGCATCCAGCGCTCCCAGGCAAGTTGCTTTGAAAAGGCATTTTGCCCCTCGACTTCCGTTTTTGATCGGTCAGTTTTATCAATGCCTGGAATCACCGTGAGCGATTTACTTTTTAGTGCCTGAAGACAAATATCAATCTCAATTATGCTACTTATTTGCTGTGCCAATACTTCACAGAAATCAGAAAGATTATCATTGAAGCGTGAGTCCTGACGACCATCTTCAGTGTAATAGATCAAAAGGCAACCGAGAGGACCTTGCTGTCCAGCCAATGGCAGTGCCACCACTCGCGAATTGGCATTCTGAGCTACGAGTTTTTCAAGGTCGAAATTTACTCCCGATGAAATTATCGGAATCAAATCATTCAGTGGTAGCGGCTTGACACATGAGAGTAGCTTGTAAAACTCGGAGCGCTGGGGCAACTGAAAGACGTTGCCTTTGGTGGAAACACTTTGGTCCCCGCTTGCTTCGATCTTAATCTCAAGAGCATTTTTTTCGGAATTAAGAAGCAGTAGCTCACAGCGATTAAGGCTTAGTACTTCAACTATGTCTTTGCAAATACTTTCCAGAAGTTGTTCGCCAAGCTCAGCATTGAGAGCTAGCTTGCCCGCTGCCTGCGCGCACTCACGCAATAGCGTCCAGTGAGCGGGCGATATCTCTGACGATAAAGTCAATTTTGCTTCTTTTGGAATGTTCACACAAATACCAAAGTGTCTAAAAGGTATTGCTGACAAATATAAGGAACTAGGGGTAAGGCATTTGCCTTACATTCCAATTTTCCCCATAACGTACGGTATTGTCCATATACGGGTTTTTACTAGTGCGGTGCGCAGGTCGGGCGGCGCTATCTCTAATGTTGACAGGGGTTTTTACAGGGAACATCGCGCCTGTTTCGCCTGTCATTGATCAGCAGGGGTAGTGCGCTCAGCGCTTGCACCGCAATGAGTCACCGTGATCTCGGCTTCCCAAGCGGGATTGAACGATGAGCAAAAGTTTATTTTTGCCAAAAACGTTCACCCCCTCTTGGCTAGCCGTCGAAAGGCAAATAGAGCGGGCAATACAGCACGTTTCAAACCTGTCATTCTTGGTATAGAATTAATGTAAGCTCAATTTATATAAAAGGGAAGCCCGAAATGTCCTCGGCTGCACAATACAGAAACCTAAAACGACAATTTGGAAAACGGCTAGTCGAAACTGCTCTCAAATGTCCGACTTTGGTTGAAGACATTGAACGCATCAAATCTGAGGGCGTCAAAATTCGCTTGGTCGATGGACCATGCCGGGCCTACTATGACCGCAAGAAGCGAACAATCTACATCGGCAGATGGTGTCCGCGTAACTACAAGCTCATAAGCATCGCTCACGAATTCGTACACGCGGTCATCCGTCCTACTGTCGACCCTGTTCCAGGTATCACTGGGAAGGTTGAATTCGTCACGCGCTGTCTTGAAGAAGAAACCGAAGCCATCGTGCACGAAATCAGCATCGTCAAAGAGTTGCTGAAAGCTGGCGTCAAAATCGATCCAAAAGAATTGGAATGGTTAAATCGCTATCGACGCGGTGGCCGAAAAGCAATTATGAAAGCCCTGCAGAAGACGATTACGTCAACTACGGGCGAAGATTATCCAGAATATTACGGCAGCTGGTACGACGAAATCGTTCCGCGCGACAAACGCCTACCTTAGGCTGAGCTGATCTAGCCTGACTTAGACTAGATAAGGCATCGGTGCATCACGCTCTTCATCAACTGTGAATGGCTCTGATGTCAGTGCGCAGGAGTTTGGAATCAAGTAACGCAATTCTTCAGCAATCGCGCGTGCATTAGGCATGCCTGGATGCATGTGGATAGTTTGGAAGTCGATCTTCACTCTCGTTCCGTCTGCTGCAGTCACCTCGCCGTAGTTAATCAACGACCGTGCCTGATTCATAATTTCGTTCTGGGAGCGCAACTGCGCTCTGCTATGCGTGTGTGGCAACAAATTGCCATTGCTGTCGTAGGCTCTATCCAACCATGCTTCTTGAGCAACACGGATACCGGCACGCTCGCCAGCTTGAAGCAGATTACTTCCGGAAGGCCCAATCAAAATTAACCAACGGTCGAATTCAGCCAGCGCTTTTGCTACTACCGTGGCAATGCGCACATCATGCGACATTTGGCGATACAGAAATCCATGCGGTCTGACCTGGGTTAACTCAAAACCAAAAGTACGTGCCATTCCGGAGAGAGCCCCGAGTTGATACAAGACTGTTGCTCGCAATTCTGCAGTGGAAAGATGTATTTCGCGTCTTCCGAATCCTTGAAGGTCCGGATACCCGATATGAGCACCTAAGGAAAGCCCGTAATAACGCACTTCTTCCAGCGCCGCTTCCATGATGGACGGGTCACCGGCGTGAGCGCCGCACGCGATGTTGGCAGACGTCACGAAAGGCAAGACATCAGCTTCGTTCGGCATCCGGTATGGACCGTAGCCAGAGCCCATGTTGGTGTTTATATCAACGCCGTGACGCAAGAAAAGCTTTGCCGTTGGAGGCTGCTGACTGGACTGATTCGCCACCTGTGGCGCTCTATCATTCGACCCGCGAGGTCTTTGTCTTCCGCGTCGCATAATTCTCCTTGTTGCCGAACGATTCGGCAGACCGACACAATGTCCTCAGCATTAGAACCTGAGAAGGAGCATTTTACCAGGCAAAACCATATAATCAGGTGTTTGTTAGATATACCGCCCCATTCCATTAACAAGAAATTTGAAAAAACTAGGCTTTTCACTGTTTGATGAGCGCAAATTAGTCTTACAATGTAATGAGCGCATAGCGCCTGTATGTTTAGCGGAAAGTCTCACGGATGAAGACTTATTCCGCATAACTGCCATTTATTTGCATCCTCGTTCAAGTTATTGGTCAAATACATAAATTCGGGCACTTCAGCCTTTTGAGACGTATTTTTTGACAAGATTGAAAATATCGCTCTGGTTTGTTCTCTTTAGCCTAGCCTTCACTGTAGGCTCAGAAGCTCGCGCCGATAAACGGCTAATCATTGGCGACGACCCTTACAATCTTCGAATTTCTGCATTTCAGTGCTATATCGAGGGACAAACCGAAACGGCTCTGGAGACATATCAGAGAGCCGCAAAACGAGCAATTCAAGAATATGGTGACGACTCGACTGTAGTTGCCGATATTTATTTTGAAATGGGCAGTTTGGCTTTCGATGCGGGTAAAGAAAATACTGCCGAATCATGCCTGAATGAGGCACTGAAGCGTAATCCGAATTCAGAGATGGCGCGCATCAAGCTTGCTGAAATTTATCGTATTCGATCTAAATCAGATCAGGCTCTAGTCCAAATACAGACCTGTTTGCGCAAAAACAAAAGTTCTATTGCCGCTCGCAGAGCCCTGGTTCAGTGGTTACAAGAAAAAGGCTTTGTCGCACTAGCGACCCAAGAATCATATGTCTTAAGTCAAATCGCCGGTGGACTAGACAAACGTATCGCTCCACCTTCAACTTCCACACAATTAGCAACAGCAATTAGCAGAGCCCAAGCACCGCAGCCTCTGCCGCAGCCAAAGCAAAAGAAGGAAGAACCTGCACCTAAAATTGAAAAAGCTGTGGAAGCAAAACGACCAACTCCTGTTGTAGCGCCACCAAAAGCAAAACCACCTACACCTATTCAGCCTCCTGTTGTCGTGGCGAAAAAAATAACTCCTCCGCCGGTGAAGAGGAAAGAACCACCTGCACCAAAACCGACTGTAGCTGTCGTTCAACCAAAGAAGACGCCACCAGCTGAAGTCGCTGAAGAGAAAAAAGAGCCTGAAGAAAAACCTGAAGTTGTCGTGAAGGTCACTCCACCTAAGCACGTCGAAAAACCAGCACCAAGATTTGAACAACCAGCACCGATTGTGGCAAAGCGCTCAAGAAATGGCTTAGTGCCTCCGCCTCCTCCAATCATGCCTGCATTCGGAATGCCGATGTATCAGCAACCGCCACAATTCAATAATCTACCGCTTTTACAAACATCAGCCAAAATCACAAAAGCTAAAGCAAAAGCTGATGCAGCCAAAGAAGCCGCAAAAGAAGTAGCTAAAGAAAAGCCCAAAGAACTGGCTCGTGATACCGCTGTCGATGATGCTGGAGAAGGCGACTTCTTAATCGACTGGGCCGCTACAAGCAAGAAGAAAAAGAAAACTGCCGAATAATCTAATTGCCACCTGGAGATGCGAAATCCCCCGGTGGTGAGTGTGGACCACCAGGTGGTGGTGGCATTGCGTCACGTCCTGCGAGTGAACCGCGCGGACCCACTGGTTTTATTTCAGGTAGTCTCTTCTTTTGTTCAGGCGTAAGAACAGCTCGAATTGAGAGGAAATCCTCGATCATCACTTCATCTGATTGGTCTTGAATTTTGCGCACGTCTTTGCGCTTTGAGCGTATAGTCTCATCGCTGGCATTCGGATCGAACATCAAATCTTTCATTTCCTGACGCGTTAAAAATAGTTTTTTCCTCACTTCACGCGCCTTGGTCGATGTTTGATTTCTCAATTGTTGAATCTTTGTTTTCTGCGCTTCAGACAAATTTAGTGGTGCAAGATTTAGAGGCCCGCCGTTCATGAATTGCTTTCCCATTCCCATGCCCTGACGCATTCCCATTCGACGCATTCCGGGTGCTCCATCGCCGTCGGCGACACCGCCACCATTTTCTCGCATCTGGCGTCGCAAGTACGCCTTTCGAATGCGCTTTTGACGTTGAAATTCATTCTCGGCATCATCCGCTGAGACACTGCTTGCGGTATCAGTTTGAATTCCAACTTTAGTGTCCTGCCCGTATGAAGCAGTAGGCACAAGCAGAAAAGATGCTGCAACGAAAGCCAACAAAGACTTGCTGTGATTAGAGTTGAAGCGCATACAAACCATCCTCATCAGTCGTCATTCCTACGTCGGTGCCGGCGAAATCGTCATCATCATAAAGTGCAATTACTTCATTGGACGAAGACTTGTTGATACGATTTTCAGATGCCTTAACGATGCCACTCGATTCTGTTGCCACCAAATTGTTGTTTTGCTGAGGCGCAACCTTCAGATGCGGGACACCTTTAACCGGTGAGGTAACCGGGACGACATTATGTTGCGCTACGACCGGAGAGTGAGCAGCGGCTGACGTTTTTGAAGCTTGAATTGGAACATATTTTGTCGCTACCTTACTTTGTGGGACAACCACTACTGGCGGAGCTTTCGGCAAAGTAGAATCTGCAACTTGCACCGAAGGTGCAGTCGTTATGGCGCGTCCAGCGATAAATATGACTGCGACTGCCGCAGCTGCGGCGAATGCGACAGTGAGATTGTTGCGCTTACGTAGAGGCACCACATTGTCTTTTGGGACAACTCCAGAACTCGCCGAACCTTGCAATAGTTTATCCAGGTCATCAGCAAGATCGCGACCCAGAGTGAGCTTCGGCATGTTTGCTAGAGAGGATTTCAATAGCTCAATTTCTTTGATGACGGCGCTGCAATCTTCACAGCCGCCCAGGTGTGCTTCAACCTCAAGTTGTTCTGAGGCTTCTAGCTCTTTGTCGACTAATGCATCGAGCAAAGGCAAAAAATATTCGCATGAAGAATTTTTTGTTGACATAAAGATCACCTTGATGCGGTTTGCACTCCTTGACTGGCGAAATACGGCGTCAGTAATTCTCTGAGCTTCATTCGTCCGTAGTAAATTCTCGATCGCACTGTACCTACGCTGGTGCCCAATATTTCGGCAATTTCTTGGTATTGAAAGCCTTCAATATCATGCAAAACGATTGCAGTACGTTGATTCTCAGGCAACTCCATCAGATACTTTTGAATCACCTCTTGTTGTTCAACTTCATCAACAAGTTGAGCAGGAGAAAGCATCGGGTCAGCGATCTGACTGACCGAATTTGCCGAATCGTAGAGTTCGTCTTCACTTTGTGTAGACTGAGGATCAAACGAAACGACTTTTAGTCCAGCCTTTCTTTGCTTTGCTCTGACTAGATCCACACAAAGGTTGTGTGTAATCCTGAAGATCCATGAGGAAAAGGATGCTTGCTCTCTGAATCGATCAAGCCCTTGATGCACTCGTAAGAATGTATCTTGTGTCACTTCTTCCGCCTCATCTTTGCTGCCCAAGATACGAAATGCCGCATTGTAGATGCGATTTTGGTATCGGCGAACTAAAGATTTGAACTGAGTCGCATCTTTTGTTTGCCTAAATTGTTCAACTATGGACTCGTCAGTGTGGTCCACTGTTTTTCTCCAAGCCAGACATTTGGTCCGCTATTATTGAATACGTAATTTGTCCTCTAGGAGTTCAATAAGTGAGCCGATTATTAACAACGTTTAACATTGCCGCAATAATTGCTGCCACTTCCTGCTCCCTCTCGACCTTCAGTATAGGGGCCCAGGCAGTCGAAACACCCTCCCCAGCCAAAACTCGTGCAGAGAAGGCACTAAAGCCTAAAGAAGACCTACCTAACTTCCACCAGGTTCATCCATTCTTATATAGAGGAGGCGAACCGACCAGGGAAGGTTTGCGAAAAGCAAAAGAAATGGGAGTTACGACCGTGCTGGACTTGCGCAATCCAGGCGAAATGGATTTTGACGAAAAAGAATTGTCAAAAGAATTGGGGCTTAAATACATTCATATGCCTATGAATTCAAAAGCGCCAACAGATAAACAAGTCAAAAAAATGATGGCCGAGATTGACAAGGCTAAAGAGAAATCTGGCGGAAGCGACTCTCCTTCAAAAGATGCGGTCTTTATGCACTGTGCTCATGGGTCAGACCGCACCGGCTGCATGATTGGCATTTGGCGCGTCAAACGCGATGGATATGACTACGACAAAGCTTATCAGGAGATGCGCAAGTACTGGTTTACGCCAAAGTTCACGAATTTGTCCGGCGCAGTTCGCACAGCCGCTAATGAAAATTCCTCAACCAAAGCCAACTAGCGAATTTTTTCTTTCGACTGCGTCGGCACAATCATCGGCACTGACGTTACACCTGAGCCGCCCAAAGGTTTCTTCATTGGTGTAATCATTGGCACACTTGAGTGAGTGTGAGGTCTTCCCCACGGACTGATTGTCGGAACGCCCCTGCCCTTGGGTGATGGTTGGACCGATGGTACTTTCGGAAGCCACTGTGTTTGCTTCGGCTGGGAGGGCGTCTGCTGATTGGATGGGGAAATCATTTCCACACTACCTGAAGAAGGCGTGACTATCGGCAGACCACTAGCTGCTTTTGCTGCCACTAATTTCTCTTGTGCCAATTTAGACCAGGGATAGAATCGCAAAATTTCCCTTAGAGTTGCCACCACACGCGGTACGTCAGAAAAATTCTCGCTCAGTTTGACCTGATACCAGAGTGCAGACCAGTTGGACGGCTCAATGAACAATGCCTTCTCAACGTAGCGTTGCATCTCAGGATAAAGTTTTGAGCGATAGAGATGGACTGCACAATCGACATTCACGTTGGCATCTTGAGGAGCCAGAATCATGGCACGATCGATTGCTTGCTTTGCAAATGCCTTCTGCCCGTTGTCACTGTAAAGAAGGCTCCAATCAGCAAGGACACGACCTTCAACATCACGGGCGCCGCTCTTCTTAGCTAATTCTTGCGCTCTTACAAAATACTGATATGCAGCTTTGGAATGCTCCGGACGATTTAAATCTTTAGCCATGATGCGCCGCAAGTTACCAAGTCGACCAAGCACACGCGCCTGCATCCTCACATCGTGAGAACTATCAGCGAGCATTAATGCCTTTTGATATAACATCTCCGATTGACGGTAATCGCGGTGTGCAACCAGTCGGACATCACCTGCATTCAAGGAAGCATCCATATCGTTGCGCAGCTTATAAACTGGGTTTTGAACCAATAGCAATCTTTGAAAACGGTAGTCGATAACGACAATAAAGTTTTCCCAAAATGGATTACCGAGGATTCCGAAATTCGAATCCTGGAAAAAGCCGGCGCGCTCTTTGCCTTCCGGCAGTGGCTTTCCACCTTTGCCGGCAGTGCCTTTTCGGTCGCGAGCCATCGGGTATGTGAAAGAAACAGAACGTTTTGAAATGGTGCCCAGACCGACCGAATCGACGACTACCCGACCAAGCTGAATTTGTCTGCCATCCAGACCTGTAGCTTCAGTGACATGGCGCACATTAGCTGGGTCACCACTGATATGCCGCTCCGCGACAGAAGTTGGTAAATGATTGAATGCTGCACCAGTGTCAACAAGCAATAGTTGTTCATCCTTACCGTTGAGCGATACCTTGATATAAGGAAGCTGCCTGAAAACAAATGGAACGCTTACCGCTTTGGCTGGACGCTGGGCAGTATCAAGGTCCTCAAAAGTAAGAGTGGGTTTGCTGTAATCAATAGTGATCAAAAATTGATTGATTACATTGGTGCCAATGATACCCGCGATCGGACGACCCATCTGGCGCGACTGTTGATTCATATCAAGCACTCGAACTGGGACATTGTTCAAAACCAGTGAACCAATCTCAAAGCGTTTTAGCTCAGACTTATTAGCTTCAACCATTCCGCTAAAAGCAGCGATATCAAATTTATCTTGCTTGGCTAAAAAGTGTTGGGCTGCCACTCGGCGATCGATAATTGTGTCTGATGCACCAGTATCAAAAAGAAAGTCTACTTCCTCTCCCTTATTCAGGCGGCACTTCACGACAATTTCGTTATCGGCATATTCGAAAGGAACTTCGACAGTGCGCGCCAGTCGAAATTTACCTTCTTGCTTTGGTCGCTCAAATAGGGAATCTTCGATTGGGGCACCGATTGATGCACTTGTTATAAGAAGTTCCGATACTCTTGCTCCATCTCGCAATTCAACTTGCTTACATGGAAAAAGCGTACCGCCGGTAGGTCTGTATTGAGAAAATTCGACAGTGATTTTGGCAGGCTCTGAGCCAAGCACTGGTACATCATATGCAAGTGCCACAACTAAAAAATTCTTTTGATCAACAAAAAACGTCGTGTTCGGACGTCCTTTGCCAGAAAGTTCGAGTGTATAAACACGCTGTTGTTTGTAATTAGTGCTACCAAGCAATCTCAGCGCTGTATCTGGCTCTTGCCAATAAGTGAGAAGTCCTGGATGGCGCGAAACCTTATCGGTATTCTCATCAAGCTTGGTGCCAGCTAGAGTGGTAATGTCTTTGCCGACCATTCGCCAGCCAGTTTGACCATCGAATGATACGACTTCCGAAGATGCTGATTCAGCATCTGTTGAAGATTTTTCGGCAGCGTTTTTTTCCGCGGCAGATTTCTCAGTTGGAGCAGCTTCACCACCTTGCGCAGGCGTGGCGGCAGAGTCAGCAGGT
>JACMKL010000462.1 GCA_014380105.1 Candidatus Melainabacteria bacterium | reverse complement strand
TGTTTCGTGAGCGAGAAGCATGGTGGCAACTGCAGTCACGGCATAAGTTTCGAAAAGGTCGGCAGCCATACCGGCGCAGTCACCAACGTTGTCTCCAACGTTGTCGGCGATAACGGCAGGGTTGCGTGGGTCGTCTTCAGGAATTCCAGCTTCGAGTTTTCCGACCAGGTCGGCGCCAACGTCAGCTGCTTTCGTGTAGATACCACCACCGAGTCTTGCAAATACAGACACCAGTGAGGCTCCGAAACCAAGACCGATTAATGCTTTAACGTCTTTAGTCACCATGTAGAATCCGGCGACGCCGATCAAACCGAGACCGACAACTAGAAGACCGGTTACCGAGCCACCTTTGAAGGCGACATCTAGTGCTTTGCCAAGTCCCTGGCGAGCAGCTTCAGCAGTACGAACGTTGGCTCTCACCGAAACGATCATCCCGAAGATACCTGCTAGTGAGCTCAAGATAGCTCCGACTAAGAATCCTGCGGCTGTCACCCAGTCGAGCAGCGAGCCGACTATCAAAAATAAACCAGCGCCTACAAGAGCGACGGAAGTGTACTGACGTTTCATAAACGCATTGGCACCTTGCTCGATGGCCAAGGCGATTTCTTGCATTCGTTCGTTGCCCGGACTGAGACTCAGCACCTGACTTCCAACGACAATTACATACAGAATTGCCGCTGCGCCACATCCGAGGACCATGAGCAGGTTGGTATCCATTTTGGAAAACTCCCTTCGACTTGTCTTGTTTCTAATAGAACGGGTTCGAACATGAAGATTCAGGCTCGAAAGAGAGAATCTTGGCAACAAAAATTAGTTGGAAAATTCTCGACTGGGCAGGAGATACGCTGAGAGCTGTAAAGCGGCTGCAGACATAATCACGGGCTTTAGATTATCAGGTTGATAGAAACAGGCGGGACAGATGAGGAAAGCTGAATTTAATTTATGCCTCACCTGTGGTGGCAACACATATCAAGCGAATATAAGTCGATTTTTCTACTGCTTGACTGGCGTGTTAGAATGACATACGCGCAAGAAAATTAAGGTGGATTCATGTCAAGGAAAACCGGTTACCATGCCCGTTTCCTTTTGCTATCCAGCTTGATTTTTTTGGCAACCTCTGCCACCCTCGCTCAAGATTTTAGCGAATACGAGAAAGTCGTTTCCGTAATTCCCGAACTGTCACGTGGATCAATTGTCATATCCACCGCAAGCAAAAAACCTTTGCCTGCGCCGCAAATACAATATCTCCCAGGTCCGGACGGCAAAACTCTCCTGGTTGCAGACTTCGAGGGTGTCGAATATGGCCTACAAACCCATCTCCTAAAGCCAGCGAGCTCCGCTGCTGATGCCTGGCGGAAAAACGGTCTTCAGGAAATTCGCATCGGACAATTCAGCGCCCAGCCGCCCACCATGCGAATCTCCATCAGTGCATACAATGCCCTGTCCTTTCGCGCACTCTCTTTTCAAGCTCGACCCGGAGCCCTAATAATGAAGTGGAATCCAGGTAATCAGATTGCTGGTTATTCGGGTTCAACTGGACTTATCGCCGCAAACTCCGCGCTCACATCGTCTTCAAAGGCTCCTCTAGCACCTGATTATCGGAAGCCTGTTTCGGTTGCTCCAATGAATAGCCAGATTGCAAAATATTATTCAGGAAAAGAAATTGGAGCACGAAGTCTGCGCAGTGCAGAAGCATTGCCGGATAGAAATCACTGGCAATCCAATCAAGACAACATTGCTACGAATTCAACAAAAGCGAAGAAGTCTAAAACTGAATCAGGTTCGATCTTATATAAGTCGACTGGGGAAAACTCCAAAGACTCCTCGCCTGAAGAAAAGAAATCACCATCGGCGGTGGCTCGTTGGTTGAAGAAATTTAGCCCGACGAATCTCGACGTCAAAGATCAGATCGTCGAAAAGCCACCAGAAAGCCCTATCAATGTACTTCCTAAAACGGCTCCATCTCTGGAGTTAGCAAAAAAATACCCCTCTGAGCTAATTAAGAAAACGCCTCTCGAAACAGTCAAAAAGGCACCGGATTTCAAACCGCTCACCGAAACTCCTGACACCAGTTCAGATGCACAAAAGATATCTTCCGACTCTTACAATGCTTCTGAACAGCGCATCGTCACTATCTCTTTAAACGATGCCAACCCGGAAGAAAAAAACGGGGCTGCCGATATTTTGATCAAGGCAGAGAAAAAAATCACCTACAAAACCTTCCGTTTGCATGAACCAGAAAGATATGTAATCGACTTCGATGCACTGAGCGAGCTGGCTGATGCGGAAGTGCCCTCTGTCCAGGAAAATTTACTGGTCAGAGGAATGCGAACAGGTACACCGGATGACACTGGAGCAACTCAACGTCTAGTGCTCGATCTGAAAGATGGCACAGTTGATGTGACCGATGTTCTAACTGAAGGCGGCACTGGTCTCAGTCTTAAAATTCGCCCGGCCATGGCGTTTCCCAATCGCGCCTTCCTGATAAAAGATAAGACAATTGTGCTTGATGCAGGTCACGGTGGAAGCGATCCGGGCGCACAGAGATCTGGAATTCAAGAAAAAGAACTGACTTTTCAAATTACCAATCAATTGAGAAAACGCTTGATTGCGATGGGCGCAAAAGTAGTCATGACTCGCGCTGACGACACTTTCGTATCTCTGGAAGACCGAGTCAAAATCACAAATGAGAGTCAGGCCGATTTATTTGTGAGCATTCACATTAATGCTTTAGAGAGCTCAACGGCAATTTACGGAGTTGAGACTTATTATCAAACAGAACAAAGCCGACCTCTGGCTTCAGCAATTCACAAGCAATTGGTAGACGGTTTAGCTGTTCCTGATCGCAATGTAAGAAAAGCTCGCTTTTACGTGATTAACCACACAGCTGTGCCTGCAATCCTTGCAGAAGTGGGATATATCTCGAATCCTAAAGAAAGAGACAACCTCGGAACTGGCGAATATCAGATCAAAATCTCTGCCGCTGTTTCCACCGGTATTGTTCAATATTTGACCGAAAAGCAAGAACTGGCTGGAAAAACTGTCAAGCCGTCGCTTTAAATCGGAACCTTACCTTCCTAATTAGGTCATATACAAAGTTAAAGTGAATAAAACAAAAACATAAACTTGTGCCAACCAAAGCATTCGCCTCTTGAATGAGAATCATAATGTCGGGTTGAATAAGTAGGTCCAAGGACCGGGAAGCAGATTTTGCATATCCAAGCAGGCAACGAAAACAAAGAGCGAATTGAGAAAGGCGCCAGAATTGGGCTTTTTGATTCCGGCTTAGGTGGTTTATCGGTGCTTCGCCAGCTTTCCGGCAGATTAGGCTCTAATGCCCACTCGTTTGTTTATCTAGGAGACTCGGCGCGTTGTCCTTATGGAGACCGCAGCGCATCAGAGATTTCGCTATTCGTCACACAAATTTTCGACTGGTTGGCTGAGCAAACCGTTGACAGCATCGTAATTGCCTGCAATACCAGCGCCGCTGTAATAAGCGACGAAGCAAGAAGGGCGGCTAAAGCGCCGGTTATTGACTTGATCGACACCACAGCCCGGTATGTCGCAAAAAATTATGACCGCATCGGCGTGATGGGCACAACGACAACCATCAAGCGGAAAGCGTTTTCAAAAGCGATTCACGAACAGAGTGCACAAAAGCATGTGGTCGAAATCGCCTGCCCAGATCTTGTACCTCTGATCGAGCGCGGAGCCGGAGATTCGGCAGAGTGCGAAGCCGTTCTGAAAAAATACTGCGATAAATTGCTCAAAGAAGAAGTGCAGTCAGTCATTCTTGGCTGTACGCATTTCCCATTTGTACATGCGGCATTGACCCGCATTTTGCGCGATCGCGTGCAGCTAATTGACCCTGCTATTTTGCTGGCTGACGCCATTGCAAAACAAGTTTGCGGCGAAAGTGAATCGTTTGATTCTCCATTCGTTTCGCATGCAAACACAAAAATTTCAAGATCTCACATATATACAACAGGCGATCCGATTAAATTCCGTGATGCCGCAAAAGTTTGCCTGGGTTACTCTCTCGACACCGTAAACGGTCTTACAGTCGATGAACTGACAATGACTGCACCAGCAATTTCACTGGTCGAGCATGCTGTTGGTCTCGGTGCTGTGACTCCGAATATGGTGCCTGCTACATGACCTATCAGCTATCAATCGATAGCACTTGTATAACCGTTATAACCTCGCTACCGGAAGCTGAAGCTGCTGCATCAGCCTGTCAGGCATGTCGTCTTTGTGAAACAAGAAAAAGCGTTGTCTTTGGCGATGGTAATCCGAGCGCAAAACTAATGATCATTGGTGAAAGCCCGGGTCTAAAAGATGACGAACTGGGCGTCCCTTTTGTTGGACGCGCCGGTCAACTATTAGACAAAATTCTTGAATCAGTAAAGATTGATCGCAAAGAAGATACTTATCTATGCAACCTGGTGAAGTGTATCCCGCCACAGAACCGCTTTCCGAAGAAAGATGAAATAGAAAAATGTCGTCATCTCTTAGAAGCGCAGATTGAATTTGTTAAACCCAAATTGATCGTATTAGCTGGATCATCGGCTGTGACGGCACTTTTGGACGTTAACGATCCAATAAGCAGAATTCGCGGGAAATGGTTTGACTTCAAAAACGGTGCTAAAGTTATGCCCGTGTTTCATCCTTCTTATCTTTTGAGAAACGAATCAAGAGAAGTTGGAAGTCCCAAATGGTTGATGTGGCAAGACATCAAGGAAATCCGAAGGGCGCTAGATTCACTCTAAACCTAGTGATTAGAGACCGCTGACGCCCCTTCATGTACGAGGACTAAATGGGAAAGAAAGCCGATACCTTTTACGGCGACTCGCTTAACCACGAGCTCGTAGAGGCTGTTAACAACGACTTTGGAAAAGCAATTTTACGCCTGCCCAATCAGGGACGCGGAGAAGTCCGAGACGAAGTCTTCATTTACTTCTCAGCTATGGCTATGCAGCAAGTGAATGCAATATCTACAAAGCATGGCATTGATGATCCTGATGCTCTCCACGAGATCTATCAACTCACACGCTCCAACCTTATTCATGGATTCAGACTTGGACAAAACTTTAAGAATGGCACATGGGAGCCTAGTTAAGTTTTTCGCTGAAACTTTCAATCAAAACTGATGATCAGTGTTTAATACTGCGCGTTCTGAGCTGCGCTTAATCAATATGAGTTTGGACTCAAACTCAATTCAGATGCTTTCGCAAGCAAAATGGATCAGCATGGGTCACGACAGAGCCTATTTGCGGTTATGATCCTCTGATGGGAAGTTAGAGGGACAGTTGAGTGGACGCACAGAAACAAACGCAGCAAAGCATTACTTTGTATTGTCTGCAATGTCAGGGCAAATTTCCGAGTGGAACTGCGGTTTGCCCAGTCGATGGCGGGACTCTCACGACTGTACTTCCTGACCCTCTTTTGGGCACCACATTTGCCGAGAAATACGAAATTCTGGCTGTTGTCGGTCGCGGCGGCATGTCTACGGTCTACAAAGCGCGTCACACATTGATGGACAGCTTGGTCGCCATCAAGATTTTGAACTCGGCTCTTGTTACTGATCCTTCACACATGGAACGCTTTACGCAAGAAGCAAAGGCACTCAGTGCACTAAGGCACCACAACATTGTGCAAGTATTCGATTTTGGTATTTTTGAAAATGCCAAACCATATTTGATTACGGAATTTCTTGAAGGTGACAGCCTCGCTGACGTACTTCAAGTCAACACAATCATTCCAGTGGAACGTGCTATGCACATATTTCTACAAATGTGCGACGGACTTGCGCAGGCTCACAAGAAAGGAATTGTGCACCGCGATCTCAAAACAGGCAATATCGTCATTGTTCAGGAGCCTGATGAACGCGACGTCGTAAAAATTCTAGACTTTGGAATTGCCAAAATTATTGGCAATGACGATCCCAATTCGCAGCGTCTGACTAGAGAGGGTGAGGTCTTCGGAAGCCCACTGTACATGAGTCCTGAGCAATGCACCGGTGGTGTCGTTGACGCCCGCTCCGATATTTACTCACTGGGCTGCGTCATGTACGAAGTCTTGACCGGCGGA
>JACMKL010000461.1 GCA_014380105.1 Candidatus Melainabacteria bacterium | reverse complement strand
ACGGCTGGGTGCGCGCCATCCCGGGCAGTTACGAAAACCGCTGGACGGCTCCGCTGGGCGAAGCAGGCGCGTGGCTCGAACTCGCCTGGGAGCAACCCCAAACAATCCGCCGAGTGCAGATCACCTTCGACTCCGGCTTTCAACGCGAACTGACATTGTCGTCTTCAGCGGCGGCCAACGTGGACATCATCCGCGCCCCGCAGCCAGAGACGGTGAAGAACTACTCTATTCTTCATCAACCCGGCGACGGGCGGGAATGGGTCGAGCTCGTCAGCATTGATCGCAATCATCAACGGCTTCGCCGACACGAATTCCCGGTCGTGACGGCGAAGCGCATCCGCATCCAAGTCAAGGAAACTAACGGTGACAATCTCGCCCGTGTTTTCGAAGTGCGCTGCTACGCGTAACGGAAGAGGATCATGTCTCCATGCGCACCGCGCTGCTCGCGCTTAGGCATTGGAGCGCGTTCGAGGAGAGAATGTGCTTCTTAGCCACCGCCCAGTCGCCTGCTTCTAGGTAATACTCCGCGACAATTTGTGCCAATTCAGGGCGGAGCGAGGCGGCAGTGAAACTGAGGTTGTAGCTATCTCTATTATCCATGGGTAGCAGCGTTGCGACGCATGTCGGGGTATTAGCCACATATTGGTGACTATTCTGTAAATTAAGTTTTCTGGCACAGAGCATTGTCGTTGTTGACTTGATGATAATGCCGATTGAACTTGGTTCGGGCAGCTTCGATGGAGAACTGCCAGTTGATTCTGATTCGCTTATCACTTCGTTCTTTGACAATCGCTAAGACTTCTTTGGCGAGTTCTTCCTGCGTCGGGATGCGACGATGCAAACACTGCCGCGCCAACGCCGAAAACTCGATCTCAATCATATTGAGCCAAGAAGCCTTCTTGGGTGTGTAATAAAACTCAAAGCGTTGTGCTAAGGCAAAGGCTTCGGCTGCCGGGAGATGCTCATAAAAAGAAGCTGTCGTGTGGGTGTTGAGATTGTCTTGCACCACGCGAATCTTCTCGGCATCAGGGAACTCACCGGCAAGCTGCCGCATAAACCGAGTGTATTCCAGCATCGTTCTTTGCTCGTAAACCTGTGCCACTCGTTTCCCTGTCAGCGGTTCGATTGCTGCCAGCAAAGCACATGAACCGTTCTTCTCGTAAGCATAATGCTCTCTGCTGACTCGACCGCTCTGCAAAGGCAGCGGGTCAACCACATCGCCGATCAAAAAACAAGGGCGTTCGTCGAAACAAACGACGGGAAACTGTGCAGCAAAAGGCAGCGCATAGAGCCATCGCAGGCACTCCATGCGTGCGAGAAACTGTGCAGTGAATTGGCCAATACACCACGTCCTTTTCAAGTGCGGTTTGAGTTCGTTTTTTTTAGCACGTTTGAAACCTGCGTATGTGAAATGCTTTCGACGTGTCCAAGTTCGACGAGTCGGTCGGCTAACAGGCGCAACGACCATTGAGCATGACCGTCCGGGGCCTCACTACAAGCCAGAGCCGTGATCTTTGCTCTCGCTTTGCCATCGATGTTGATAGGTCTGCCGGAACGAGGAGCGTCTTTCAAGCAAGCGAGACCGTTGCGTCTGTAGCAATCGCGCCACGCGGCGACCGTGTTGTAGTCAACACCTAAAGTCTGCGCGACAGCTTGCAAAGTCATGCCACGATTCAATTCGAGCAAGCCAGTGGCGCGTTTGAAAACCTTGGCTGTCGCTGTGCCTTTAGAAATAATGGACTCTAAGAAGTCCTGATCAGCTTGGGTTAGTTTGACGTGTTCTTTCTTCATACTCTGCATGGTGAAGGGTATGAAGATGAAATGCAAACTAACTTAATTTACAGAGTACTTATATCTGTTTAGAGGTAAAGAGATTCCATCTGAACAAATTAGTGCGGACCCAGTCGGTCCGTATAATCAGAAGTTGGGCGGTTATCGGTTGAACTGGATACGCCGATAGACAAACCGCCAATAAAAGCGTCATAACTCATACAGGAGTAAAATCAGTGATCCAAAAGAGATTGTGTTTAATAGTGGTGGTCTTTCTGACTTTGTCGTTCAGTGTGACTTGCAAATCCGATATGAAGTCATCCTTAGTCGGTAAGTGGAAATCTAATTATTCAGAAAGCTGGGAGTTTAAATCCGACAATAAATTCGAAAGAATGCAATCAGTTTTACTGAACTGCAATTTCTGCGAGCTACAAGTCCCTCAGAGTGAGCACAGAGATCACGAGAGCAGTTGTGGAGCCCGTTCTGAATTTTGTGAATTCTGCAACAAAAAGATGCTCATGAAGCAGTTGAAATCTCACTTAGAGACCTGCTCAGCCAGACTGGAATT
>JACMKL010000460.1 GCA_014380105.1 Candidatus Melainabacteria bacterium | reverse complement strand
ATGATAATTTTAAATATTATTTTCCATCCGGAGAACCAGAAAAGAAGAGGCTCGGATTTGCTTTACCAAATCCATACAATGGAAAACTGGAATGGCCTGTTGTGACCGAGCTCGCCAGCGCCATGGTAGAACGAGTACATGCCCCGGCCGCCATCGCCCCCGGTCGTATTGAATATTGCAGCATTAGAGAGCAGACCAATTACGCAATTCGCGCCGGCAACGATAAGAAGAAAGCGATTGCAGGAACAAACGGTCCCTCCTCAACACTCGTACTTGGAAAAGATGGAGACGGCTATGGAATAGGAGGAAGTCGTTCGTCCAACTAATGCGAAATCCAAGCGATGCGATATTTGACGCGCTATTTTAAATTAGATACACCCATACCGATTTGCGCCAATTCAGTAGCACTCGGAAAACGTTCGGTGCGGTAAAGTTCTGGGAAAAACGGCGTGGGCTTTAATAAGCCTCCGACCACCTCCAAAACCTTCTCCCAAGTCCCGCAGGCAACTACTTCTTGATTTTCAGTCCCGGCAGCGCCAGTAAAAACAACTGCATCAGCACGTGGAATATATCCGATTGGTCCGTCCGTCCAAATTGCGCAAGAGCTGACAGATCCATCAAGACGCTGCGTTGCCAAAAATGGCGTAACAAAAGCACCTTCACCAATATTTTTCAACCAATCCTGCACCACACTACGCTGATCTGCATAACTACGGGCGGTGGCAGAAACTTTTAAAACTCGAAAGCGTTCATACAATGGATGATCGTTCTGTAACTCAAACGGAATCCACTCACCGCCGCGATAAACAAGTGGCACGCTAACCATTGAGCGCGGCTTGTCTGCCATTGGTTCTATAACATTCAAAACAGAAGCAAGTCCGTCCAGGTCATCAGAACCAGTCATGACTAAATTTTCTGAACTCGGCAGCATTACAACAGGCGCACCTTTGACAGCTGATTTTAAGAGCATGTCGGTCAGTAAAACGCGAGACGCATCATAGCCATCTTGCCAATTTGAAATATAGACGCCAGGGACAGCTTCAACCAGTGGTTTTTCACTCTGATTCTCAAGATTGTGCAAGGCAGCAGCCAGAGCATCATCAAAAGAAACGCCCCACTTTTCCAATTGCCGACCAGTGATCTGAATCATTGCGTCTGGAAAGTCATAGCTCAAACCGGCTGCAAACTGTTCCCCCACAATGATATGTGGTATCTCTTGTTCGCTCGGTAATTCGTCGGCAGGCACTGCAGTGATGCCTTGTTCGAGAGCAAGTCTCAATTGCATGACTTGAAACAAATAGCGGTGACGAATAATAATCATCAAACGCTTTTTGGCATCGGAAAAACTCTCTGGCAAAGTGTTGCGGTTGACGCCCAGGAAAAATCCGCAATAACGCTCTACGACAATATAACGCTCGCTGGATGGAGCGGTATTGAATTCGTCGAACATGGCATTTAAACCAAACATTTGTTCGGGTTCGCCGCTCTCGTTTACAACAATTAGAGCAAATCGTGGCTCGTCGTAATTGAGAATTCTATTTTCGCCGCGCCTGGTGAGTTCGCTCTTCACCATTTCGGCAAATTCTTCAGGATTAGCAATTGTGGGGAAAAAATCGCCCAAAGTCATTCGTCGCCGCCTCATCTCTGTAAATCAAGCATAGCGCATTTCTAAGTCTGACAAACCTGCTATCGCTGTGAGAGAAGGTTAAACGAGAGTATCAGTGAATTTTGCTGAGCTGCCACTCGAAGGCGGATTGGTGCGCAGTCCATTAAGATAAGGATATGCGTCAATTTGCCACTTACTTTGCTTCTGCCTTGCTCACACTTGCCGTCGTTTGTCCTCAGGCAATCGCTGTCGGAAACGCAAATGTGCCTGTCACTATTTACAAGCAGAAGCACGGTTATTTAGGCAATCTTGAGGTGATTTCAACCCCAGACGCCATTCGAATCAGTGAGGGCACTAATGGCAATATTGTCTTAGCCAAAGGTCCAGACTGGAAAGTAACTGTCTACAACACGAATCGCAGATTGTATTACGACATGACACTTGCGCACTGGAAGTCACACGGTTTGCGCGCAGTGTGGGTGATGATGGCAAATACCAGTGAGTGGCCAATCGTAAATATTGGCACTGAAATGCACAATGGTCGTCGCTGCGATAAATATATTTTGGCTGCGGACCCTAAAGCCAGAGCCAAGATAAAGGCAAAAATGCCTGTCAATATGGCATATGGAAAAGCCGGTGAATACTGGCTTGACGGAGAAAACAAAGGCGCAAGAGAAAGAGCGACGGTACTTTTTCAACTGTTTAAAATTCCGGATGCGCCTAATTTACCGCTCGAATTAAAGGTCTATTTTGCAAAAGATTCCGGATTTTTTGGAAATGCACAAAATATCAAACAAGACGCTGACAAAAAAATCTTGGAGACACTTTCGATCAAGAAAATGGACATGCCTTTGAGCACATTTGCAGTGCCGGCAGGGTATCGTCGAGCCAAAGACGATAGTGAAGTGACTATCAGCAAATCCTATTCGAATTCACTCGATGACATTGTTAAAGACATGGGCTTAGGCGAAACTTTCTATAACAAGTAAACTCTAAGGTCGGTTGTTTATGCGAGTGTTCAAAACATCTAGCCAGCCTTTATACCAGAGTAGTCCCACGACGCCGAGGGTCATTGCCAGCATCAATGCAAGAGCGAATGGATAACCAAAAAACCAATTCAACTCAGGCATGTTCCATTTAGAAATTTCAGTATTAAAATTCATCCCGTAGATGCCCGCCACCAGAGTTGGAGGCACAAATAATGTCGTGATGATCGTCAACAATTTCATCACTTCATTCATACGATTGCTCAGGCTGGACAAGTAAATATCCATGAGATCCGCCGCTAATTCTCTGTACGTTTCAATGAAATCAATAATGCGAACCGCATGGTCATAGCAGTCGCGTAAATGTATTCGCGTCTCTTCGGAAAAGATAGTCTCCGTATCGCGAATCAACGAATTTATAGATTCTCGCAAGGGCCAAACGGCGCGTCTTAGTACTAATAAATCGCGCTTAACCGCATGAACATCAGCGACTACCGCACTGGTCGGATTTTCGATAATATCGTCTTCCAAAGCATCGAGAATTTCGCCGTAGTCTTCAAGAATAGGGAAATAACTATCTAGAACGGCATCGATAATGCTATAGACAAGGTAGTCAGCTCCAAGTTGACGAATATGTCCTTGACCGCGACGAATTCTCTCTCTTGCAGGATTGAGCGTATCAATCGGTCCTTCCTGAAAAGTAACTACGAAGCCCTTACCTGTAAACATACTGAGTTGCTCGGTCTCGAGACGCTCTCCCAGCTCGACCATATGCATGACTAAGAAAAGGTCATCACCATGTCTTTCGATCTTGGCGCGTTCATGGACATTGATGATGTCTTCGAGTGCCAGGTGGTGGATTTTGAAAAGATCGCCGAGTGCCTGAATTTTCTCGGGGCAGCCCAGTCCTTCGACATTGACCCAGACAACAGGCCATTTACCGATAAAATCACTCAACTCCGAGACTTCAGCGATTTCCTTTTGGAGAAAATCGCCCGGTCCGTAGGCAAGCACATCTATTTTTACGGCGACAGAACCCGGCACAGGTATCAATGTGCCAGGAGCTGAGCCAGGAGGAACATGGCTACCATGTCCCTTTATGACACTGCCTCGTCGCCGTTTTCTCGACATGGTCTCCTACCTTTTGGCAAACGGAATTATTCCGGAAAAACTACCAGCACGCCTTCGCGAGGAAGTTCCTCAGAGTGTTTGCCGTCGAATTTAGATTTTGACACTGGAGCCTTTGCGTTGGTTTCGAGGGCTTTCTCTACTTTGTTTAAATCGGTCGCTTCTCCCTTAATTTCGAATGATTCGAATGCATAAGGAACGCCACGTGAGCCAAGTATGCTTGGACCATCCATAACATGGAAGTGAAGGTGAGGAGCGGTGCTATTACCAGCGTTACCTAGTTCGGCAATTTGCTCGCCTTTAGAAACTTTTTGTCCTTCTTTTACTTTTATGCTGCCTGGTTTTAAGTGCGCATAAAATGCATAATTGCCGTTACCGATATCAACAACAATTGTGTTTCCACCTGGACTCAAGACTCGATCGTCGCCGGTTGCAAGACCAGGCACTTGATCTTTAAAATGATCAACGACACCACATACAGTGCCATTAGCGACTGCCAAAATCGGCTTTCCATATCCAACAAAGCTAGTCGATAATTTCTCGTCGCCCTTCAAGACATGGTCGTCTTCGGTCATGAGCAGCCAATCGATGGCGTATCGTTGAGCGTTAACCAGGCGATTGGTGAGAGGAAATAGTGCCCGTCTGTGACCTTCGTTTCCGGCATACCCGCCCGAGACAAACCACCTTCCGCCTTTGAGCGGAGGACCAACGACGACTGCGCCCTTTTCTTCGACTTTGACCTGATATGAATTGTTGTCGAAATTTCTGACCTTGCCACCAAATTCTGCTTGCGTGCTCAACTTATGATTCAAGACTTTCGGTGCAATTTCTTTAGATGGAAATTCGAGGTTGACCCAGACGACGGCGCTCCCGCCGGCAGGCAAGACACCGGGTGTTTTTGGACCGTTCAGATTAGTCATGAAACGACCCATGTTGGTTGGGTTGTAACCTTTGACCAGAGCATTTTTCGAATCTGTAATATCTAGTGAAAGAATTTTCGACTCTTTGCTGTTGTAGTTAAGTAGCAAAAGTTCGTAAACCAGGTTCCACTTACCGTCTGAGCCTTTGAAAAGCCGCGGCGTCGTGACAGGTAAAATCATGACAGGCGTCCAGTCGCAGGCAGCGGTTGCAGGATTGACTGCTTGATTTGTCGAGGTGGTGGTGGCAGTTTTACCCTTGGTGTCGGCAATTCCAGCAGTGATAGCCGCCAATCCTGGCTGGTTTACCACCAAACTGAGCGCGAATAAAAGACTTCCAATAACACCAGATCTCATATGCATTCCCCTGTCTAAAGAATGCAGAGTTTACCGCAGCACGCCTCAAGTTTCATTGGCTCAATCACCAGAAAGGCTCGCCGGCTATTGAAAACCACGTTCACAAGAGTGCAGTATCCCCGACCATACCGGTATCTTGGCGCCCCGCGCATCTTCTAGAAAAGTCTCCCAATTTAGTTTCCAAACGGGTATAAAGGTAAGTGGAGCGCTGAGCGGAGATTGAACATGCTAGAAACCTACAGACAGGGCGATGTCTTATTGGCTAGAGTAGCCAGTTTGCCAAAGAATGCCACTAGGAAGCCAGTAGAACAGCGGATAGTTTTAGCGTGGGGCGAAGTTACAGGGCATGCGCACGCGATCGATGCGCGTTTTGCCAAACTTTATGAATTTGGCGTTGATAGATTTATTGAGGCTCTTGACGGAGCCACCCTCGTTCACGAAGAACATAGTGCAATCAAACTAAAACCAGGCGTTTACCGCGTTGTGCAGCAACGGGAGTATGTTCCTGGATCGAGCAGAATAGTAGTCGACTAAGATGTCCTCAACGCAGCTGGTCGTTGGGAACGCCGGTGAAGATGCTATCGCAAAGCATGTGGCGCGCTGCAAAACTGTAGCGTTCAATGTGAGTGCGTGCAATAAACAAAAAGCACAGGATGCCGTTTCCAAAATTTATGCTACGGCGGGCTTCAGACCACCACAATATTTTGTGTGGTTTGCTTCCCCATTTGCGGGGTCATTAGCTGCTGTTTTACTGTCAAAAACAAACGAGAGTTATTTCGAAAATGTGATTACCAAGTTAAAAGGGCGCTGTAGTACACAACTCTGGCAAATGATTGAAGCCAAAGGTACATCGCTCTGGTGGGGCAATGTGCGGGATGCTCTGACGCGCGAAATTGACAAATCATTCGGCACCATTCCGCAACAAACACGCCTTGCGATTCTTGCGTTTCTGATTGGTCCAGTTGGTCCGCGCTTGAGTATGCAGAATTTAGCTTCTGTCGATATGGAATTAGCACCGCCCAAACTCACGCAAGGCATCATTGGCGAACTGAGCAAAGTTTTGCCAGCCCGATACACCGAACCACTTACCACTTACGGTGAGCGTGGTCTTTCTGCGTCTGTCGCCAATTCTGCAATTTCATATATCGGCAAAGCTGGCTACGGAAACCAGGACGCTGACTTGCCCTTCTACGATTTTTGTCGAGGAGCAGGATTCAAAATTCCTGACATGGACGGCTTTTTTCAACTAGCCAATGTTGGTGGCTGGTGGTGGCCGTTCCAAGACTTTTGCATCATGGTTGAAAAACCCAGTCAGATTACAGTTGATTCGGAAGGTCTACTTCACCACGAGCTAACTTCCGCGCTCGCCTATCGAGACAATTGGAAAACTTTTGCCTGGCATGGAGTTTTTGTGCCCGACCGCTTTTTGACTTTTGCGAAACGCAGAAATGTCGACGATATTCTGATGGAGCCAAACGTCGAACTCAGGCGCATGATGCTCGACATGTATGGGCTCGACAATTTCATCAATGACTCCGGTGCACAAAAAATACAAGAAGACAAATGTGGCATCCTCTACCGTCAAGAATTTGGGGACGACGACGAGCCACTAGTGATAGTCAAAGTGATCAACTCCACTCCCGAACCCGACGGCACTTACAACATCTATTTTCTGAGAGTGCCGCCCACCACCATGACTGCTCGAGAAGGTATCGCCTGGACCTTTGGTCTGACACCAGATGAGTATTTTCCATTGCGAGAAACATAATTCGCCCCATTTTGCCCCTTTGGGATTTCCCCCATTGAGATCGAAAGCCATAAGAGATTAGATAAGGAGGTCTCCGGAATCTCTTTCTGATTTGCTTAAAGGTCAAATGCAAGAAATTCTGCCTGTGCAAACTAAACCCAAAGAGACAGACAACACAGCTGCCAGAGCAATTGAACGCCTTCGCGAACAGATGCAGCCGAGCGCGCTAGACGACTCCACACAGGTGAAGGCAGCACCCAAAGAAAGCTATTTGCACATAGCTCTCAACACAGTCACTTCTCGTTTAATCACAGACGATGCAAATCGCGAGACAGCAAATCATTTGGGCGGCGAGTTTTTAAAAACCGCTGCCCTTTTTTCAAAAGGCAAATTCGGCTTAGCGACAACAGTTCTGACCTATGGTTTAGACAAGGCCACACACAATTCCACTACCACTGAGAAAGTTGCCGATTTTACCCTCGGTGCCGCAAAAGGGCTGACAATCAAAGGCTTGTTCGGCGTCGTCGCCAAGTCTTATAGTTTCGCCCCTACCAAAGGCGTCCTCATGGGCATTGCGGCTCGCGACGCCGAAGTCGTTTTTGACCGCGAGACTTTTACAAGCCCAAACAAAACATTCGGCAAACTGAGAGCAGAGACCCTCAATCCGCAAGCATGGTTGTTTGATGCGGCAGTGTTTGGCGTAGGCGAAGGTGCTTTCCACGGCGTTAACAAAGCGATGGGTGGACGTCTTGTCAAAAACGAACTGGCATCGGGAATGGTATTGGGCGGATCATTCGGCACCGTAAATGGTGGCACTGCCGAAATCATGAAGCAAGTCGGCGAAGGCAAAGGAACAGACTTAGACTGGGGCAAAGTCATACAAAAGGGCGTCACCGAAGGTGGTGTAGGAGCCCTTGGAGCCGGTTTCGGCATTAAAGGGTCCGACCCCAGACTGCACGCTAGTATGAGAAGAAGCCTCGAGAGCGCAAAACAAACCGGTATAGAATCGACTGCGCGTTTTGCCGAAAATATGGGCTTGACCAAAGATGCCACCACACGAGAATTTGTTGTAGTCGGTGGAAAGGACAATTTAGCCGCATTAACCGGAAAAACCGAATCTTCAGCAATGCTTTCAGTCAAAGAGGTATCCAAATTCCTGGGCTTCGAAAGACTGGGAGAGACTAAAAATCTTTTCGTGCAGAAACTCGGAGACGGGCAACCGGGCATTCGCCCAGCAGCCGACAAGGCGGATCTCCTGGCGACATGTTTTCCGGAGAGTCTATCGGCAGCACTCAAAGCAAAGCATATTTTCCCGGAAGGAAAAGGCCCTGTTTGGCTTGAAGCAAAGGGAGCCGACCGAGTAAAACTCGCGCTCGGCGATACACCGTTTCAGCACCGCAACTATAATCCTATTGGTCAATTAGTTCGCCTTGACGGTCACCAGATCACGATGAACGTGATGGGACCGCTGGAAATTGGAAACGTCAGAGACCCTCATAATCCTTCCAGCAAAGGAGCGTGGGAAGCTTTTGAAAAAGAGCTCGGCGAAGCTAAAAAAATAGGCGCTGACGCTGTCAGCACAGACGTCTGGTGGGGAGCAGTTGAGCCCAAGCCAGGCGAGTTTAACTGGAACTATTACGACATGCTGTCCACCAAAATTGCCGCCCAAGGTTTGAAATGGGTGCCGATTTTATCTTTGCACCAGTGTGGTGGCAACATTGGGGACACCAGTAATGTGCCAATCCCGATGTGGATCTGGAGCAAAATTCAATCGAGCGCAAAATCAGATAATCCGGACGTTGGCAAATACAAGAGTGAACAAGGAAACACCAGTTCTGAATACGTCTCAGCCTGGTCTACAGATCATGCGCTGCCGTATTACAAGCGCGTTATGTCCGAATTCCAAAACCAATACGGTGGCAAAGCTGCCATCATTTCAGAAATCAACGTCAGTCTTGGACCGGCAGGTGAATTACGGTATCCGTCCTACAACTCTCATGACAGTAACAGTGGCTACCCGACTCGTGGAGCCTTGCAATCTTATTCGGATCAAGCCAAAGCTTCATTCAAAGAATTTGCAATTTCTAAATACGGCAGCGAAGAAGCAGTCAAGCAAAAATGGGGCGAGAAGTACGGTGCGGCGATCGAACCACCAAAAAATGTTGACGAATTCTACAGCAGCGGCGACTACAAAAACTCGCAATTCGGCAAAGATTTCTTTGACTGGTACAACGGCTCTCTGACATCGCACGGAACAAAAGTAATTACGACCGCTCTGGATGTTTTCGGCTCTGAAGGATCGCAGTTTGCAGGAATCGACATTGGCGCCAAAATGCCAGGCGTCCACTGGCGCGTGGGAGAAAAAAATGGCGACCAGGTGGTCTTGAGCGACAGACAGGCCGAATTGTCAGCGGGCTTAATCACAACCAGCCGCAATGATTGGCAAAATGATGCAGACGGTCGCGGATATCGCCCAATTATCTCGATGTTTAAGGACTTACAAACCAAGAGCAAATTCTCACGCGTAATCCCTCACTTCACAGCCCTTGAAATGGCAGATGGTCACGAAGGAAGAGCCATTCAATCACTGCCGTACACCCTCTCCCGTTGGGTAGGCGAAGAAGCAAATCGCCAGGGCTTGGTCATCAAAGGCGAAAACGCCTTAGCCTGGAATCTGCCGGACCCTGCTTCCTGGCAGCGCATGGCGTCACTAATGAAAGGCGTCAATCAGAATGGCCTTTATGACGGGCTGACCTTCTTGCGAATTTCGGATGTCCTTTCCAACGATGTAGCACGAGCTCAATTCCAAGACATAATTTCCAAAATTCGCCCACCGGCAGAGGCTCAACCGCTCGCCGAAGCGAAGTAAGCATTGCAAACAATTCGAGTGAGCCACTAGTGTATGTTGTCATTCAAGTACGAGAGAAGTCCTTGCGTCAACATACTGCCGAAGATGGCATCTTGTCTGACAAACCGCCAAGCTGGCCGGCATAACAGAATACAGACGCAAATTGCACTTTGCAGTTTTCAATGGCGCTAAAATTTAGCTTACCCTTAATGGAGCTTTCAAATGTCGAAAATAAATTGTCTGCCTGTGATGGCGGCATTAGTGGCAGCTCTCACTTTTGTGATTACTGCAGGCACTACACTTGCAGCAAACACCAAACATTACACCGAAAAGGAAGGCTTTGAAAGAAAAAGCATAGATATTCTCAACACTCTCAAAGATAATGAAGTGACACGCTTTATGACTTTGCGCGACGGCTTGGTGCAGGCATTCGATCTTGACAAAACAGTTAAGAACAAAGGGCCATTCACAATGCTGGCGATAAGTGACGATGCTTTCAAAAGATTTCCAGCAGACGACCTCTCTTCCTTATTCTCGAATAAAAAGAAATTGCGTCAAGTATTGGAATACTGCATCATCGATGGCAAATTTAGTTCGTCAGAATTATTGAACAAAAAGAAAGTCAAAACTATGGAAGGAAGTGAAGTGACTTTCTCCAAAGTTGGAGACAATATTTTTGCGGATAAAGCACTAATTAAAGTGACAGACATTCCATGTTCAAACGGTGTCATCCATGTCCTCGATGCCGTCATAATGCCAGCTCTGAAGAAGTAGCCCGAGTAGAAAAGCGCAATGAAACCTAGCCTGAGTTTCCAGCAAATTTGGAATATGAATTTTGGATTTCTTGGAATCCAATTTGGCTGGGGTTTGCAATTGGCGAACATGAGCGCCATCTATACCAAGCTTGGCGCAGACCCGGAACAAATTCCGATTCTATGGTTGGCTGGACCAGTCACAGGTTTATTGGTTCAGCCAATCATCGGAGCGATGAGTGACCGTACATGGACGAAACTGGGCAGACGTCGCCCCTATTTTTTAGTTGGGGCGATTCTTGCTAGTGTGGCACTTTTCTTCATGCCGGACAGCTCGGCTTTATGGCTTGCAGCTTCACTTCTATGGATTTTAGATGCATCAATAAATATAAGCATGGAACCATTTCGCGCCTTCGTCGCTGACAAACTAAATGCAGAACAACGCACTTATGGTTTTATCATGCAAAGCTTTTTCATTGGTATAGGTGCCACCATGGCTAATGCCTTGCCTTTGATATTTAGACAAATGGGAGTGACCGGTTTAGCCGCCAACGGTGTGCCTTTAACAGTCCAATATTCTTTCAAAATTGGCGCTGCCATGTTTCTCCTTTGCGTGCTGTGGACAGTGTTTTTCTCAAATGAGTATCCACCTGAAGACATGGAAGCTTTCGAAGAACATCGCTCCAAAAATCCAGGTTTTAAAGGCATTTTAAAAGAAGTATTTGCCGAAATTCCTAGCGCCGTGCGCGAGATGCCAAAGACAATGAAACAGTTGGCTTTCGTTCAAATTTTCACATGGCTCGGTCTGTTTTGCATGTGGATGTTCTTCGGATTGACGACGGCGTATCATGTCTTTAAGGCATCTGGTCCTGGTTCTGTTATTTTTGACAAAGCAATTGAATGGTCGGGCTGGTGTTTTGCCGTCTACTCAATTGTCTGTTTTCTGGTGGCATTCATTCTTCCACATGTTGCAAAAAGAT
>JACMKL010000459.1 GCA_014380105.1 Candidatus Melainabacteria bacterium | reverse complement strand
TGCTGCGCAAATACTTGAATCACTGCGCTCTGCTAGACCCGCAATCTCTGCCGTTTCAATATGCCCATGTTTATGTGATCCTGCAATAAATTTGATCGCACCATTTTCTTCGGGGCAATGATCAAGATGAATTCGCAAAGACACCATTTGTTCAAGAATTTCTTTCGGTGGCTGCACGTGCACAACATCTTCCTTGAGTGACCACGGTCCATAGTTCTCGACATCAATGCGCTCCGCGACTGCAATACTCACGTCCTGATGCCACGTGACATACCAATTAGGTGCAGGTGTTTTGTCAAACAAAATTGAACGCACCGGTTTGGCGTTTTCTCCAATTAGAGATTTCGCAATGCCAAAAACTTTCTCGCTTATTGAGAAATTTCTGACCGCCGTGCAATCACGCAATAAATTTCTAACGCCCGGAAGCAAAGGATTGGAATTTGTGTCCCTGAAATCTTCGATTGAAATACTCAGATTTTCAATCTCTTCAAATGTGAATGGGTTCGAAATTCGTGAAAAGCCTTCGCGTTCGAAGACCGTCAAATCGATGATTGGCAGTTGTGTTTGCATAATCATATTTTACCAGTGAAAGGTTTTTTCCTTTGAAAGTGCCACAGGGATTCAATCGCTGTTAAAACTTGCCATAATCGGGATTATCTATATAGGGAGAAACGCTGGGAGTGTATCGATTGAAGTTTTTTAAATCAATTTCTGTCGGTCTCGTCATACTCTTTGCGCCATTCTTCGCGGGTTTTCCGTCATTTGCCGCCCCGGCCAGCGAATTTCAAGAAGCAGTAGCGCTCTTCAATAAAAAACAGTATGAAGCTGCGTCTGGAGTTTTTAGACGCGTTGCTCAGAAGGATCGCAACATCACCGCCACATACTATCTCGCCCTCTGTCACCAGAATTTGAAACAAGAGGATAAAGCCGGCGAACTCTATCGCTACATCAGCAAGAATTATCCAGGCAGTCCAGAAGCAAAACTCAGTGATGCTTATCTCACTCGCAACGCAACTCCTGGCGGTGGCGCGGGTGTGACTGCGTCTGCGGCATTAGTCGGTGCACCGTCCGCGCATGTCCGTGTAGATGCTTTGACAGACGCAGATTGGGCAGCCTTGCCGCAGACATCGCGCATTCCTTTTCAAATGAAAAATAATGCAATGTATGTGAAAGCGAAAGTGAATGGTCGATACATCGATATTATTTTCGATACCGGTGCAGAAAAGTGCGTCGTCAATCTTCGCGAAAATCCTGGCGTAGTGAGTGATGCGGAGATGGAAAGAGGCACTACTGTAGTAATGAGCCGTCCGGGCGGCATGGATTACGCCAAAATGGTACCGGTCGAAATGTCAGTGCACAACATCACTCGCAAAATTCCGGTCATGATGGCAAAGTCTGATATTCCTTCTTTGATAGGACAAAATTTCTTCAAAGAATATTCCTATGAAGTAGACGGCTTTTATTTACGCCTCACAAAAATGCCCAAACCTGGCTCGCAAACGACAGTTGGTACACTCTCTCCGGGTGGTAAAACTTCTTCTGGCGCGGCGGTGAAAGATAGGTACAGCGTTTTGTATGAAAAGCTTGGTGATGTCCTGTTGGTTGACATTGAGGTCAACGGACACATGACTAAGGCTTGTTTCGACACGGGCTGCGGCCCAGACGGAATAGTCATGCCGCCAGCCTTAGTAAGTACTCTCGGAATACAAGAAAACTCAACCGGTGCATTTGCAGAGACAGTCACGGTAGGTCCGATTACGCGAAAGTATGTGAAAGCATATCGTGGTGGAAACTTGCAATTTATTTTGATCGGTCCGAAGTTTTTCGGAGATCGACGCTACATCGTAGACTCTGTCAATAAGCTGATCAAGTTTCAGTATTAGCAGCTTCGTTTCTTTTAACAGGCACAACTAACCAAAATCTAGAGCCTGAGCCCGGTTCGGAATCGATGCCGATTTCGCCACCATGAGCTTCTACAAACCACCTGGAAAGAAATAGTCCGAGACCTGAGCCTTTCAAAACTTCTGATTTTGTTTCACCCTGCGAAAAGCGTTTGAAGAGCATTTCTTTTGCGTCTTTAGATATTCCAGGACCCTCATCTTTCACTGAAATGATGACACGAGAATCGGTGAATTCGGAGGAAATATCAATTTGAGAACCAGCTGGTGAAAATTTGATTGCATTGGTGACAAGGTTGACTAGCACCTGGTAGAGCTTGCGTTTGTCAGCTCTCATCTCGCCGTCTTTGCCTGTAATTTTAATTGTGATTTTTCGTGCCGCTGCGAGATGTATCAGACTTGCGATTGAGTCTTCAATCAATGACACAACATAGAAAGTTGAATAATCTAAATTGAGTTTGCCTTCCTGTATTTTATTTAGATCAAGAAAGCCATCTGTTAAATAAATTAGGTCAGAAGATATTGCAAATGCGGAATCAACTCTCTCTTTGACACCAGTATCCATTTTTCCAAAATGCCCAGATTGAGCCATCTCTAGCGCGATTTTGATTGACGCTAATGGTGACCTTAAATCATGTGCCACCATGGTCACTACATTCGAGCGAAATTCATCATTCTCTTTTACTTCTTGATGAACTTTGCGAAGCACAGAGTCAAGTTCACTAAATTCGTCGTTACCGCCAATCGACGGACCAGGATTTTCGAGTTTTGAGATTCTGCGACTGTTTTCGATCAACAGATGCAATCTGTTGGAAATCGATTGGCGAAACAGAAATACAGCCAATGCTGCCGAAGATAGGTTCATGATGGCCGCAAGAGTAATCAGTGAAAAGAGCGTATCGACTTCTCTCTTTTGTACTGCAAGAAGAGCTTCTCGTTCTTCATTTTTATCCGAAAACATTTGCATGCAAATGTCATTTGCTTTTGACACACGCAACATCAACGGACGCAATCGACTTATTGAGAGAATGACGCTTTCGCTACTACCATTTTCAACAGTTAATTTTTTCAGCGCATCAAATCCTTCCACTTCCAGCTTTGTGAGCATCAGCAGAAATTTCGGATCGTTCGAATTGTGTGAACGTAACTTCGCTATATCGCGCTTTCCATCATTAATGAATGACATCGTACTGTCGAGGCGCTCATGGTCTCCACCACCTGTGACAAATGCCCAATATTGACCGGTCGCCTGAACAAAATCCATGAATAGTCTATCGATCAGACGCAAATTTTCTGATTGCTTGCGCTCCAGAATCAGCGCTCCTTCAAGTGATTGGACAGAGTGTGCCAGAAGACCAATGCCCAGTCCGTCGAAGACGATTGGTATAGCTAGCAGAAGTACGGCACGTGTCCAAATTTTCATGGATTAAAAACGGTCTCGGAGAATCATTGACCTAAGATAGCGTAGTTTCAATAGAATGAACTGAATTTCAACCTCGCTTTTTGAACACGTCAGTGAAAGCTTTTTCGTGGTCTTTCAGAGTGTATTCGCGATTGTTTGGGTCTGGCTTTGGAGTTGGCTTCTCGGTTGGCGCTGTGCTGACCGAGCTATCTTGTTTTTGCGCGTCTTTCTTCACTACGCCTACAAGTCTCGGACTTTTATCGTCGCCCACGATAACGAGGTCTGGCAAATTTGGATTTCCTTGGCGTGCGGCAATGGCGGTCGCTTTGATAGTGTCTAGTGTTGCCTTTCCTTCCGATGGTGACTTACTTTGAATTTCTTGCACAAAGCGAATTGCTGCTCTTGATGCTTCTGTGTTGCTGCCCTGAATATCTTTAGTAAGGTTGATGGCGCGGTCATATTTTTCAGGTGTGAGGGGGGCTCTGTCGCTCATTTGAATTACCTCTTGGTTTATAATCTGTTGCGGTAGGGACAAATCTAGTAAACGATTCCCGCAGTGAGATTCGAGTGAGGTTTTTCACTCTTGGCAAAGATTTTGGTAGTTGATGACGATATAGCGCTCTCGACCCACGTCAGAGATTGGCTGGTCAGCGTCAATCAGCACACGGTCGAAATAGCGCATTCCGCGGAAGACGGCTTTCAGCTTCTGACGCACTTCGCTTACGATCTGTTGGTTCTGGATTGGCAGCTGCCTGGAATGTCTGGATTGGAATTATGCGGCAAAATTAGAGCAAAGCAGATACCTCTGGTGATTCTTTTCCTGACAGGTCAGGATGAAACTAAGCATTTGGAAGCTGGGCTTGATGCTGGGGCGGATGATTATCTGAAGAAACCGTTTGAGCTGAGAGAACTTTCCGCGCGCATCAAGGCATTACTTAGGCGTTCGGCTATGATGACGCCGCTAAGTTTTGCCAATTCCGCGCTTTCGCTTGAGCCGGATAAGCGTATTTTGAAAATTGGCGACGAGGAAATAAAACTGACCAAATTAGAATCGGCTTTTCTCGATTTTTTGATGCGTCATCCTGACGCTACATTTGGTGCCTCTGATATTTTGAAAAATGTTTATCCTTCCGAAAAAAGTAGTTCGGAAGAAGCCGTACGAGCGATGGTTAAGGGGCTGCGTACTAAATTGGCACAAGCTGAAAATCAGGCAATATTGTGCAATTTGATTAAGACAACACCTGGTCTGGGTTATTCTTTTTCTCCTCCTCCATCACCTTCTGCACAAGCAAACTAGACCGTAACTGTGGAATTGCACCTGTTTTTAGCTCGCTCGCAATTCTATGCTGTTTCCACCCCAAACCCCCCAAGGTGACAGTGTTTCGCCCCCGTGTCACCTCCCTGTTTTAGTGGAGGCGCGTATGAAAGACGAATTAGTGTGGGCTCTGGCGTTTGATTTTCCGCGACTGTATACCGGCTTGCGAAAAACCTATACTTACGCTCATTTTCAGGGTGTAAATTGTGCCGATGGCTGGGAGCCTATTGTGAGATGGCTGTCGGGGCAGATTGAGCGATTAATTGAACTAGAATCCCTTGAAGAGCAAGAGCTATACAGAGCCATTGAAGTGAGAGAACGGCACGGTGGGCTGGAGTTTTACATGAACGATGCCACTGAGGATATGCAGAAACTTATTGGTTCTGCAGTCGCAGAAAGCTTTAGTGTTTGCGAATTTTGTGGACATCAGGGTGTCTTACGGCAACCAAATCGCAGAGGTCCGAAAACCCTTTGCTCTGATTGTTTCGGCAAGGTGATTGTCCTCCCCGCGCAAAGATTGGTACCAAATCAAAGAATCTAACCCAATTGTTTCTGCCGCTCTGTTAGTCTAGGTGTAGGGCTAACAGAGCGGGATATATGGAATTTTTGCAAGCGATTGATCACAGACCTTATCCGCTCTCCCGCGCACCATATGTGATGTCACAAGCCTGGCGCAATCTTTTGTTTGCACACTGGCGAATTGACCCTGCCATTCTTCAGGCGCTTTTGCCGGAGCCTTTGGAAATAGATACTTTCGATGGCTCCGCCTGGCTGGGTGTCGTGCCTTTTCGTATGTGCGATGTTCGCGGTCGCTTTATGCCGATGGCATTCAATTTTTTAGAGCTGAATGTTCGAACATACGTGAAATATGGTGATCGGAAAGGCGTTTTCTTCTTCAGTCTCGATGCTGATCACCCGCTCTCGGTCTGGGGCGCGCGCACTTTCTATGGCCTGCCATATTTTAATGCCGACATGCGCTATGGCGAAAGCAAAGGGCTAATTCATTACGCATCAGATCGCCTTGTTGCGAATCAAAAAGCCGCTAATTTTCAGGCTGTGTATGAGAGTGTCGCACCAGCCCAAATAGCTCAACCAGCAACCCTCGAGCATTTTTTGACTGAGCGTTATTGCCTTTTGACAGTCAGTAACGGAAAAGTTGATCGCACTGACATTCATCACGCGCCATGGAAACTTTCTCCAGCCCGAGCTCTTATCTCTGTCAACACGATGGCCGAACCGCTCGGCATCCAGTTATCGACAGAGCCAGATTCTGTGCTCTATTCGCATGAAATAAGTATGGTTGCCTGGATGCCAGCCCGTGAGATTCTTAACCGATAGGGCTTGTCAAGGTGTGAAGTTGCCACAGAACGGGCATATTGACAGGGCAACTCCTCTCTTCAGGGTATCCATTCATGGTTGAAGGCAACGACGGACCAAGGCCGGTTGAGCGTAAACTCGCAGAAACCGAAGTAGCTCTCACGATTTTGAGAGATCAGGCAATTAATGACTTGATCAAGGGCGGTACGGAGCAGTCCTACACGAGTAATGTCCGAGCCACAGATACAGGGCTGAAGCTCTCGACTGCTGGTTTGAGAGCGCCGAATCTGCGTGAAATGGAAATCTCCGGAGCCGTAGGTGCAGAAAACGTTTGGTTTAATCCAATGGAATCGGGCTTAAGACTCCCGAGCCCAGGCGCACATGCTGAAGGTAACTTTGTTGTAAAAGACAAAAGTGGAAAGGTTGTGGAGCGCGATAAGTTTGAATTTTTTGGCTCCAATGTCGATGACCTCTATGGTCGCCCGGATAAGGCAACTATGCAGGTGCTTCGTTTTGATTCAAAAGGAAACATCATGCAGGCCTACAAGCCCGCAATTTCGGAAGAGAAAATTGTGGGTGGACGCTATGTCAATGATGCAAACGGGCAGCCCATTCGTGAAGCAAAACTGAGCGAGGGAGCGGCTAATTGTGGATTGGAAAATCCTGGTAGCTACGGAAATCGCAGAACCGAATGCAATTATTTGATTAGTGATCCGAGATATGGCACCAACATTAGTTATAACGAAACTGTTTCTAACCAGCGCAACACCCGTCGTGCTGTTGTTCGAATGGGCGAAACACCGATTGCGATCGTTGAGCAAAGACTGGTCAATGATAAAGATGGCAACTTGTCTCAGGTCGTCACAGAAATAAGAAAGCCAGTACAAATTAAGAAGTAAGAAGAGCTGATACTAAAGGCGTCAGCGTATATCAATAAGATAATTTGAAGCCCTCCTGAGATTTACTCCAGGAGGGCTTTATAGTCTAAGTAATTCAAGTAAGTCTAAGTCAAAATTTCCTTCCATCTTACAGACGAGCATGTTGTTGCGGTGGCGGACCGTAGTGACTTTGTAATTCGGCAAGGTCGGTGCGTGACCAATCACGAGATGTGACTGAAGGTGCTTCCTTAATGCTCATTTTGTAGAAGTCTTTAAATGCCTTAGGTGTAATTGGGCATTCAGCTACATTGAGCCTGGTCAAGCTTCTTGCTGGAATCAAATACTTCATTCCGTCATCATTAATGTCTTGATTACATGAGACATTTAATTCTTTGAGATTTGGTATATCTTTGACAAACTTCAGATCTTCGTTTCTCAATTCTGTGTTGGTGAGACAAATTTCTTCTATTTTCTTTGAACCTTTGAGAGCCCGTAAAATTTTCCATCCGTCCTTGAGATAGCCAGCACGTAAGCATTCCAGGTGTTGCAGACATTTCATGGAAGCCACGCCGTCAGCGGTGACATCGGTGCGATCAACATCGAGTGAAATTAGACCTGGTAGATTTTTGAGATGTGCAAGTCCGCGATCAGTAATATTGCAATCTCTCAGACCCAGCATCTGAAGCCCTGTCAAATGATCAGCATAGACAAGCTCGTCGTCGCTCAATCGTACCTGAGTGGAGACTTTGTCAAAAGCGCCCGATCTGCCGGCCATTCTCAAATCAAGATCAAACAGATCATTCGGTCCGAAACGTCTCAAAAACTGTGGATGCGCAAAGAAATTTGGTCCAGCGTCGAAAGCTATCAGGTCGTTTTTGTGAAATCTGACATCGCCCGTGGCATTTCGCTTTTCGGCGCCAGTGACACCAATTGTGCCGATTGATAATTTTTTTGGAAAATGAAAAGTCTTGTAGTTTTCGTCTACTGTGATCCAGGGTGTTTTAACTTTGTAATCTTCTTCATCGAATGAGCTTTGAGGATTATTGATCTGGTTGTAGAAGTAAAATGCAATCATTCCAATCGACAACGCCAAAACCGCATACATAGCGAAAGCAATATGTCGCACTGACAGGTTAACAGTGGTTTCTCTGAGTGGTGCGCGGGCAGCGTTTTGAATATTTATTGTCGCTGTTTCGCCTTTTTGAAAACTTATTAGTATTTGCGCAACGTCAAAGAGACTTTGAAATCTTCTTTCCGGTTCCTTTTCCATCATTCGAGCAACGAGTTTTTCAATCTCTTGCGGATAGTCGCAGCCCATCGAGGCTTCTTTCAAAGTCAGTGGGGACGCCGTTTGATGCATCATCATCGTTGTAAGTGATGTTTCGCCGGAAAATGGTGGTGCGCCGGTGAGCACCTCGAAC
>JACMKL010000458.1 GCA_014380105.1 Candidatus Melainabacteria bacterium | reverse complement strand
TAACGATTAGTTTGCTAGATTATTTTTGCGAAAAAGGCGACCTTGCAAGGTCAGCCTTGTGAGCAGCGGATGGCGAATTGGATAATTGCCTGACTGAGATCGAGCGCGCCGTTTCTGATGTTTTCTCTCAAACTGACACCAAAAGCAACAAGGTCTTTGTGCACTGGATAATAGCGCACGATCACCTTTTCTAATGGCTTTGAGCTTTCGACCGCAAATTCGATCGCTTCGCGGAAATTTTCATTGGTGATGATTTTAAAATCGTCGACGTCGGCAAGTATTTCGCGCAGAAATTTGGGCTCCTGCGCCAGCTTTTTGCACATCACTTGCAAGTCTATGTATTTGAAGAAGCCAGACACTTTGAAAAACTGATAGAGACTGATGTTTTTCTCCAGAATCGTCGGTACTAATCCCGCGTTGATCAAAATCTCTTCAGTCTTGCCCGGTGCAATGGCGACGCGTTTTAGCAATTCGACCGCGTCATCAGGCCTCATCGCGCCCTGACGAATGTCGCGTTGCATGCGCAAGGAGAGTGAAAGATGTTCTGGCTTAAGAGGACCTTTCTCTGCCAGTACCGCGCCCAACAAACGCCTACGCTGTCTGGCTTCGGACAATGCATCGTTTAATTCTGTGTCCGAAAGCAATCCAGATTTGGTCAGGATTTCACCAAGTAACATGCCTTGATTTTCTTTGGCTGCAATTTTGTCTGAAACTTCTTTGAGTTGCTCGATTGCCTTTTCGAGCGGGAGATCGCCTGTGCGAACTTTCTCTTGAGTGGAGAGAAATTCATTGAGTAGCTGTTCCGAAATCAAATCTAGCGTGGTCAGGACACGTCCCAAGGGCAATCCTGAAGCTTGAGCTGCGGAAAGTAGGCCGCGCATTTCGTCTTCGCTGATAATGTTTGTGGCGGTCAATAATTCGCCCAGGCGAAAACCCTTGCTGGCGTGAGCATCAATTTCCATCAAGATCAGGGCGTCGGGCAAATTCCAACGATTTCTCTTACAAGTTTTTAGTGCTTCGATGGCATCGTCTTTTGAAATGAAGCCGTCGCGCAGCATCCACTGGGCATGCACTGCAGCCAGGACCATGGCGTCAGACATTTTTTCTTGAATAACCAGAGCTTTTCCGAGCGGGATGTGGCAATTGCTAGAGACCGCCATACCTTTGCTGACGTCAGTATCCGAGACGACTCCCGCCTGAGTGAGAAGCGTTCCTAAGCGGATGTTTTGTCGGGCATGTGGCATTTATGCGGTTATCCTCGTCGACCACTTTGAGGCATCAGCATCAATCGATACGATACAAATTTATGGTGACAACCTTACGTGACATTTTCGTGAGGAAAACTCCGTAGGGCTACTATATTCCACTTTTTGAGGATTTTGCCACGTCCTGAATCTGCATTTTGGATTAGCGTCCAAAGTTAGTTACAATCGAAGAGTACAGGTGCTTAACTTTGAGACTATCGTGCTGAAAAAATGTTTCCTTTTGAGCGCTCTCGTTGGAAGCCTATGGCTGTTTCCGGGCGGGGTGACAGACGCCGCTCCGACGGGCTTGCCAGCACAAATTAAGCGTGGAAAATCTGTCAGGCGCGTTTATCCTGGCTTTGAATTTGAACAATGGACAAAGGTTTTGGGTCATCAGAGGGTGACCGTTTGCGCCCTCGGCATCAAAATTGAGAACACTGAAAATCACATGATTTTGTTGTGCGTTTCGCCGTACGACAAAATTGTTTCTTTCAGCCCCCGGACTAAGCGTATCAATGTTCAACCTTATGCGAATTTTGACAATCAATTTGCGCGCTCGGCAGCGTTTTTAGCCGGCGCCACTCTGACGAGAATACCTCTGAATCCTGGTCCTTCGTCGTTTTCTGATGGCTTTAAGCAAGTAATTTATGCAACCGATGATGAATATGCAAAGCGTATCCGCAAGCTGAAGAAGCTAGGCGCTGAGCGCTGGTCAGAGCCTAGACGTTTGACTGTTACAGGTCTTTATTTGCCGATTAAGGTCGACAGAAAGGCTATTGATTGGTTTTCAAAAACGCTCAGTTTGCCTGTCATTCCTGTGCTTGCAATTGATGCTCAGTACCAAACTGTTTCTTCAAAAATGCAGCATTTTATGCGAACGTCCGCAAAGCGCAAAATGAATGTGAGCAGCGACGATTTGAAAGCTCCAGTCGGCTTCAAGCCAGTTTCTGATTTGCGAGACCTGATTCAGGATGAGAGCGCTGATGACGCAATGCGGATGATGATGCGCAACTAAGAATGAGCTAGCGTAAGCTTTCTCGAGACTTTTGCATTCGTTAGTTGCGCTAGCTTTAGGTGGCCAGTATCAGTGAATTGTTGCTCATGACAACATGAATTGTAGCCAATGGAAGGCTCGGATCTTGCTAGAAGCTCAAATAGTCCACCTGTTACTAATTTCTATGCTTAGGCATTAGTGCTCTTATTTGTTAGGGTTTGTTATCTACCCAATTTTCATATTCACCAGGCGCAAAACACCAAAAGACTTATTCACAGACACTTTCAGGTTCATCAAAGAAACGCATCCCGCGTTTTGCCTGTAATTGTCTGGTTTTGCGCCGCTGAAGGGATTTTAAGCAGTTTCACTTCGCTTACCTTCCCTCCCTCATAAAAACAAATGCCGCAGTCAAAAATTTGTGTTGCCTCACTTGAGGAACCTGAATTGGCTTGCGGCAGAAGGAGTTTCAAAATGAAACGAGAAAAGCAGACGCGTTTGGTCGGACCCAATCAGCGCATCAAAATGCATATCCTGGGTTCGGCTGGAGACGTCTCTGGCTCGCTCTTTCTGTTCGAATACTCAACGCCTGAAAAGACTTTGCGCTTCCTTTTGGAATGCGGTCTGCATCAGGAAGACGAAGGCATCAATCGCCAGAAGCGTCTCCCCAAGGGCATCGAGGCATCCGACATCAATTTCGTCATCATCAGCCACGCTCATATCGACCACTCCGGTTGGTTGCCTGCGTTGGTGAAAGATGGCTTCAAGGGCTCGGTTTACACCCATCCCGCCACGCGCGATTTGCTCACATTCTTGCTGCCTGACTCCGGTCGTCTCCAAGCAATGGCTGCCGAACGCTCCAATAAGCGCCTTCTCAAGCGTCAGAAGCAATCCGCAGGTACGCCTTCGGCTCGCAAGACCAGTCGCATTCCGAAGAGCATCCCGCTCTACACGGAAGAAGACACGGTCAAATGCTTCCCGCTCATCAAGGCGATCAACTACAACCAGCTCTACAACGTCGCCGATGGCGTGCAGTTGCGCTTCACAGAAGCCAGCCACATCCTCGGAGCGGCTGTCGTGACTATCACAATGGGCAAGGGCGAAGATGCGCGCAGCGTTTGCTTCACAGGCAACGTCGGTCGCCCTGGCACGCCGATGCTCAAAGAACTCGAGCCCATCAAGCGTGCCGATTACGTGATTTCGGAGTCGACTTACGGTAACAAGCTTCACCAGAAGCGCGACCGTTTGACCATCCTTGCCGACATCATCAACAAGGCTCACGCGCGTGCGGTCGTCAAAGGACATGATACCGGATGTGGTGCAATCATCATTCCGGCATTCGCCGTCGGTCGTGTACAGACAATTCTCCACGACTTGCGCCTTCTGATGCTCGCCAAGCGCATCCCAAATATCGCCACTTACCTCGACAGCAAGATGGCGATTGCGGCAACTGAAGTGCACCGCAAGTGGGCAAGTCTCTACAACGACGAGACGCGTGCCATTTTCGAGCGTGGCGAAGACGCTTTCAGCCCGCCGCGCTTTGTCGAGGTGAAAGACGCGCGCGTCTCCAATCGCCTCTTCGAAAAGGCGAGCGAGCCTATTATCATCGTTGGTTCTTCCGGCATGGCGGCGGGCGGCAAGATTCTTCTTCACCTGGAGAAGCGTCTGCCCAACGCCAACAACACCGTCATCTTCGTCGGCTACCAGGGCACTGGTGCTCTCGGTTATGACCTGGTCAACAAAAAGCCGAAGCAAGTGCGCGTGCATGGAGAAGTAATTCCAGTGCGCGCCACGATCGAATACATGTCCGACTACTCCGGTCATGCTGACTACGAAGAAATCATCGCCTGGATGCGCAAATTCGAAGCGAAGCCGAAGAAAACTTTCCTCGTACACGGGGACGGCGGCGCGCTCGAAACATTCCAGGGACACATCGAAAAAGCGCTCGGCTGGACGGTTGTCGTTCCCCAGCGCCGGCAATGTTTCGAACTGACTTAGGGCAATCACAAGCCCGAGTCTAGCGAGGGCTCTACTCAAATGAACAAACGCTGGCGAAGTTTACTTCCTTTCGGCGGTCGGTTGGCAATGCCACCCCGCCGCGTTTCGCTCTGGTTCTGGGGACTGTTCGGTGCCTTAAGCGCTGTCTTCATGATCCTCGACACGGCCGCCATTTATGACAGTGTGCGCGCTCACGAAACTTTCGGCACATCAGTCTGGACCACGCTAAAAGCTGGTCTCGCACTGCTGCTTGCGTATTCAGTGATCGGCGGCATGCTGTTCTTCATGGTGGCACTCTTCAAATCCATCGTGATACCGGATGTGGTGAGGATTTTTCGAGGCGCGTCTTCGATTGTCCACGCCACTCCCGGTGCCTGGCGACAGTTTCGCGATACGACTGCCAAGGTCTGGTCGCGTTTCTGTCAGGGCACGGTCTCGACATTGCGTTGGCTTGGCGGCGCTCCGGCAAGACTGCGAGTGATGTCTCTCAATGACTGGGTGGCCTCGCTCCATGCGGGTGTTTCCTTCGTCGTCATCGTGGGCATTCTCTATCTAGCCTGGCCGCTTGCCGGTTTCTTTGTGGGTGGCATCCCGCGTTGGCTTGCCTCCCATGGGCTCACTCATCTGTTCATGTTGCAACTGATGACTGACCTGATTATCTGCATCATCCCGATTGCGCTCGCGTTGACCTTCATGTCACCGGCATTCCGCTGGTTGCACAACGCGGCGAAAAACTGGTCAGTCCGCCGTATGGCGCACGACCTTTAGGAGATTCGTTATGACGAAACATACATGTTCGTGCGCGGGACACTCAGTTGCTGCGCCCGGTACTCCGCTCAAGCTCCACACCACGCGCCGACCCGCCTTGAAGCTGCCGAAGCTGATTACGGTCGCAAAGCGTGACGAGCCGATTTACCGCCAGCTCATCGATGCTGCGAAGAAGGCGAGCGAAGACGCTTATCAGCCCTACTCGCAATTCAATGTCGGCGCGGCCGTTCTGACTTTCGACGGTCAGATTCACAGCGGCTTCAATGTGGAAAACTGCGGCTATTCGCAGACCATCCACGCTGAGGAAGCGGCTGTCACCAATGCGCTTACCTCGGGCTTGCTGAAGCGCGCGGCTAGCCACGGACTTTCGCAGTTCGAGGCGATTCTGGCTGTCGCGGTCTATGCCCCCAAGGGCAGCGACCCGTGGCCCTGCTGCAACTGCCGCCAGTTTCTCGGCGAGTTCGGCTATGACATGCACATCATCGGCGAGCAGCCGGCTGATGGCAAAATCCTCTGTCTCACGCTTGGTCAGCTCGTTCCCTTCCCTTTCCCCATCAAGGAAGTGTTGGAGAGCGTGCGCGGTCCTCGTTGACCGTCTGAGCTGACGCGCGCGGTCGGCATCAACTCTGTTGGGTCGAAACATTATGGAATGGGCTAAGGAGCCTATCTCCGGTGTTTCGACCCGCATTGTTTTGCTGACAAATAGTTTTGAATCTATGGAAGGAAACAGCATGATTGCACAGCATCTTGCAGTCAGTCTCGCTTGCGCGTATATCTCGTATTCGTTCATCGAATACAGCGTCCATCGCTGGGCCATGCACCGCATGCGCATAGCCAAGGTACTTCGTAGCAGTTTTCTGCGCGTGCTTTGCTACAACCACATGGCGCGGCATCACAAGCGCGAGTACAGGCACGAAACTGACGAGGAAGACGATCGTCTCTCGCATATCTCCATCGCCGGCATCCTTGTTGGAATTCCGGTGGCAGCCTTGATGTATTGGATCGACCCATTCACCTTGGGCGTGACGATTGTCTTTGGCATGTTCTATAGCGTGTTCTGGTGGATTGTCCATACCGAGATGCATCGCGACAAGGGAACGTTCTTCTCGAAGAACGCTGTCTTCCGCTATCTCGAGTATCGCCATCAGCTTCACCACGAATTCCCCGGCACCAACTACAACGTGGTGCTGCCTCTCTTCGACTGGGTTTTCCGCACTTACAAGGTGCCGAAGCCCAAGCGCCACTCTCCTTCGTCTCAAACTTCGCATTAAGCGAAGAGTCGAGACCTCGATTGGCGGGTACGCCCGCCTTTCCAACTTCAAGAGCTGTCTTCGGGCAGTCTCTTTTAGGCGGTTTTTATACTGTATGACGTAGTTGATAGAGAGCTTTCATGCGATCTTTAGAGGGGCGAGGCATACGATTGAGCTCGTAATGTTTGTGAACACCTGCAAGTGATATCCTTGCTGAAGTGCTTGCATTTTGCGGCGCCGAGGCAGAAGATAGTGCCTGGAGCCAAGCTCAACTCCCCGGAACCCTCATCCCCTTGAACAATTCAATCGACCTGAAGATTCAGAATTCGCCTCTTTTGTTGGCGATGAACTCGCCTGTGCTGCACGAATTTATCGCGTATCTAGCGCATAAGAAGAACGAGCAAGAAGCCAATCCCGATGCGCATTTGACCATCGAGCTTTCTCGTGACTTTGTGCAGAAAGTGCGTGATGCTTTTAAGCAAGATATTTTGCATGGTGAAAAGCGCTTGCACTTGCTGGCGCATTTACTTTCATCGATAGTCTTGGAAGGTCATTTTGAACTGCACAGTAATGTCATCGG
>JACMKL010000057.1 GCA_014380105.1 Candidatus Melainabacteria bacterium | reverse complement strand
TGCTCTCTTTCTCAACCATTCCGCATCGTAGTCTTTCCCGTTGGATAGACGTCTCATTTTTTCAAACTCATTTATGTACGCATCGGCATTTTGCTTCTGATCCAAAATGTCTAAGGTGTCTACGTATAGAAGCGCCAGGCCGTCACCGTAGGTTCCCCCACTAGCTCCCTCAAGTATTCTATTTTGGAACAGTGCCTCTAGTAAGATTTGTTTTGCCTTAATTGGCTGGTGCAATTTCAGGTAAGTCTCTGCAAGTCTATAAAAGGTGCTGAGTTTTTGAGGTCCGGTTGTTTCGCCATTGTTTTGCTCCATCTCTGCGATCTTTAGCGCTTGTACAAGAGCTCCTTCGTAATCTTCAAGCCAAAACAAAGAGCAGAAGAGGGCTTTTCTGATCTGGCTTGCTGCCTGTTTGTTGGTATCCAAACTTAGTGCCTTTTGGTACATGCCGACACTCAACTTCAAAGTTCGAATACACTCGTTCGTAAGGTGTTCATCTGTGGGTTTTGGAATTCTTTCGTCAAACAGTGTCGCGAGATTTTCCCCGGAACTATTCTTGACACTATCTTGCAGTGCGTTAGCTACGGACAAGATTTTCTGCGCAGGCAAATTCTGCTCTTCTACAATTCCACTACTAGAAAATTGGTCGCCGTTACTGCTAGTAAGCCCTGCTAGCTTTTGTTTGACATATTCATGATCAAAATTATTTGAGGCATAGAAGGTGAAGGTGGAAGCCAGAATTGCGGTAAAGATTAGAGAAAGACAGACAAGGAGACAAGTTTTGCTCGAGAATGTTTTGTTTAGATGATTTAGTTCAGCGTTAGCATTGTCCCAGGCAAGCCGGTTTTCCTCTGATAGTGCAGAACATTCCTTCGACAAAATGTTAAGTGTTTCCTGAGTGCTGAATTTTGGTTGGGTAGTAAGCTCTCTTTCGACCGATATCTGTTTGAACTTTGTTTTGGGTCTCATCGACGCTGGCTCCTGTGAAGCAATTAACAGGGCAGCGTATGAAAGAAATGTTTAAAAGTTGCAAAAAAACGCAAAAATAAAGGGCGAGACACTAGTCCCGCCCTTCAAACTGAAAAATATGGGCCATCCTGGACTCGAACCAGGGACCTCACCCTTATCAGGGGTGCGCTCTAACCACCTGAGCTAATAGCCCTCAGATTTTGGAATATTAGCATTCATGCCGGTGAAAGCCAAGTCTGACAGTTAAGGACGCTTACAAACTGCCATCAGTAGGTTCGTCAAGGGGGCGCTTTCCCGGTCGCCGAGTTAAAAGCAACCTTTTGAAAGAATGGAGATATGGGGATTCGAACCCCAGGCCTCACGGGTGCGATCCGTGCGCTCTACCAACTGAGCTATATCCCCAACAATCGATTCTCTAGATTATAAAGGGCTTCTTCATTTTGTAAAAATGAGTTGTCAAAGGCTCGCGCGAATCAGTTCGTTAAATGGAACTCCTTCGCACAGCTCGCGCCCAAATTATTCCATTGCCATACGAACGCGAATCAGCTCTTTCATTGTGTGTACTTCCCTGTGCGATCACCTTGGAAACTGCGGTGGAGTTCTGTTAAGAACAAGTATCTCTCTCTTATCTCTTCAAATAGGTTTTCTCTAAATCTAAGTCAATCGCAAATCAAATCTCATTTCAGCAATTTTTTTTCAACTCGCTTGTTGATCGAATTTGATTTGTTTGAGGGATAGAGAGATGAAAAATCCATGTTCAACCTAGAAATACACAAATGAGCAAAATGAATAAATTGAACAATTCCTTGAGTATTCTCCAATTTGAGAAAGTCATTTTCAGTTCACGCTGGGCTCTATCAATCCCCTATGCTGGTTTGACTGTAATGCTGTTTGTTTTCGTGTTCAGGTTTTTTCTTGATTTCTGGAAGTTTTTAGGTGTTGCTCTCTCAGGCAAGGAAGATCTTTTAGTTGAAACTTTCCACGTGCTGGAGAACGTAACGATTTGCAGCTTTATCGTAGTTATCATGCTCGGGGGCTATGCCACTTTCTTGCGCCGCCCTAGCAAGCGCTGGTCACTGGCCTGGCTTGAAAATATGTCTACTTTCAAATTGGAAGTTAAGCTCCTTCTTTCTCTACTTTCGTTCAGCTCAGTAAAACTTTTAGAGGTGGCAACTCTCACCAATGATCCGATTATCAAAATCTACATTCAGATTGCATTTGTTGTGTCCGCATTGGCAGTTGCAGTTGTGAGCAAACTGATTATGCACACGGCATCCACTCCGGAGACTGCTGATGATGTTTCCCTCGATTCGAGAGAAATTTGATTTAGAGGGAATACCTTTGACGCTGTAACCAGTCGCTATTAAACGAGAAAGATGTACACCGCCAATGGTGTCTATCTTTCTCGTGTGCATCCAGCCGGTGCAAGAACAAACGACTTCTAGAGCGGCTTTTCAGCGCTATTTTCATGGAGATGGGCGACTTCATCAAGGGTTTCAAAACCCCGATGATTTCGTCCAGCTTAATTCCTTTTGGAACTTTTTATCAGAAAATTTTCTACTATATAAATGACTAGATCGTTGGAAAAAAACTTCCATATTGGATTGATTGGCGTGGAATTTCCACACCAATCCTTCAATATGGAAGATTACAAATTGGCTGTTTCGCTAAGCATCGGAGAGTTTGCTTGATTAATGACGCTGCAAGGCTGGATTCACTTTCTCTTTGCGTTGTTGTGGTTTTGGTGCCGCAACGTTTTCTGAGAAGCAGAAATCCACACCGTCATAGAGCGCCCGAGCAGTTTGCCAGCGACCAACTTCCTCAAGTGAACTGACGAAAAACTTCCGCGTATGCTTTGCATCAGTTAGTACTCGAGTATCAACTGAGAATGGTCCTCCCACTTCAGAGTTCCCGATGTAAACCAGGAAGTCAATTTCAGGAAGAGAAACAATCATGTTGATACGGTAGGACAGCTGTTTGCCACCCATGGTGAAACGGACGGTTCCGTTTACCTTCCTGACGCACATCGCGCTGCCGGACTCAAGGAAGAAACTGTTGAGTGCTGGGACCAGGTTATCTAAGTTCATGTTCATGAGAGTGAGACTCCTATATAACTGTGCTGCTGAAGTGCAGTCACAGACCTCCTTACGGAAGTATTTTGCTTAACCAGTTGTGAATTCTCTTGAGGAGAAACAGCAGTGGTCAGCCCGAAAGCGCAAAGGGAAATTGCGTCAGGCATGCGCTAGGCCGGAAACGAGATTCGAACTCGCAATCTCTGCTTTTCAGCAGCGCTCTACCATTGAGCTAGTCAGGCAGGAATACGGCATGTGTTGTCGCAATGAAATCTGTGGGCATAGCGTGGACTGTAAAAATTCTATGCACTGTCGTGCACGGAAATTTTTTCAGTAGTGAATGTTTTGAGAGACTCGGAGGTTGGGTTTTAAAACGTAATTTGGAAATTGTTTAGAGCTTTATTTGTCTCAAAAAATGGCTTCGTTAGTCAAAGTTTTTTTTGAGCTAGACCGAGCTGTTGAAACGGCCGTTTGCCAATTCAAAAGACTGAATAGTTCTGCAGTCTCGTGTTTTAAGTCTGAGCCTTGATGGAGTTCGCGCGCTCGACCAAGCCGTTAGTCTCTAATCGCTATGCGTAACCTGCCCATTTGAGTATCTCGTTCGCATCGCGCTAGTCCAAAATGCATGCAAACCCGAGTCTTTGTAGATGCCTAGGCCAGTTTTTGGGATGGCCTCAGGTCAACTTCCGTCTCAAAAATATAGCCGTTAGCGATAGTCCTGCGAGCCTCTGGAGATTGCAATTGCCATATCGCTCGGCGCGCTAGCCGAGCCTTTTTGTGAGCATTCTGAGACAGGCGATCTTGCCGTAACAATGGTTGGTTACGACAGCCTGGTTGCGCGAGATTGTTTGGGTATCTTTTCACTTCGCATCTTCGAAAAAAACTAACTCTCACAAGATTTGGCAATTCCACATCCATCAAATTAGCGCTTAGCGCTTCGCGGCCTGGCAAAGGCGAATCAGACGATTCCAGGTTGTCGTTTCATCGATCATTATCGTAAATAGAGGATTTTCAATCATGAGTAATGCAATCTATAAGAACGTCTAGAAGTATTTGCGTGAGACGTACTAACCACTGAATAAAATGATTTCGCCCGCTTGCTCTTGACTAGCCCTGGCTGGTTATGAGAACAAGAGGTATCTCTTCACTTCCAGTAGCCAGCCGCACAATCACTCAAAACTCACACATCCACTAACTCAGCAGCATTTTCATTCTCCAATCAGGGGAAGAAATTTGCAGGGCAGGTCTTGTGCGCTCTGGGTTGGGTTGAAGCTGACTTTGGATTTCGATTCGAGAGAAATGAAAGGTGACGAAGAAAAAAATTCGTGGAGACTTAAACATGTTTGAAAAGACGAAACCTGCAAAATTTAGCGTCATCAATATCGCCAAAGTTGGTGGCGTTGTTTTGATTGCGTGGTCATTCTTAGCTGCCGTTTTGCAATCTCTGGTAATCAGCCAGATAGGAACGACTGTAGGCGTCAACGGCGTTTTTACGACCGCGGCCGGAGGCATCACGTTTTTCGGGAGCCTTTTCTCCGGTTTGTTCGTTGGTCTGATTTTGATGTTTTTCCTGGCTCTGCTCATGACGATCTGGGCAGTTGGCTATACGTTTTTCAGCGACTCTATGGTTGCGGAGACCAAACATAAGTTTGAGCGAATCAATTTAATAGCAGTGGTAGTTGTGGCTATTTATACGCTCACTGCTTCTGCCTACTCTGCCGTGATTGTCGGTGGTGCTGCTACTGCTGCGCATGCGGCAACCTGGATTGTCACTCTCGGTTTTGCGCTCACTTTTGTAGTTTCGCTGTTGCCGAGTCTTTTTTCAGGACTTGTAATTCTCATTCTCTTGTCCGTGTTCTGTCTTGCGATTTTATTTGTTGTCGCATTATTTTCCGGCAAGCAAGTGGAAGAGAATGTTCAGCAAGAGCTAACTGAGACTGAGCCTGGAAATGTTCACACTGTTGACAGTGCTAAAGCCGAACAAATCAAAGGTGACGCTCAGTCCTGCGTTCCCTCAGATCAGGCTTGACTGAACTTTTTCATTCGTTTATGGATGCAGACATTGCAGAAGTGCGTCGTTGCACCAGCGGCGGTGCACTTTTGTGACTGTTGGTATCTATCTTCAACATTCAATACAACGTGAATCAACATGAGTAAGACGGAAATTGTGCAGAATCGCAACATTGCCGGCAATGTTCTGACAGGCTTGAAGCGGGTATTTTTCCCGAACTTCGGCTTACCAAATTTCAAAACGAAATCGAAGCGCATCTCTCTTGACCCGGATCGTTTGATCAGAGCGGATGACCAGGACAGCGAGGACTACAATTTTTGGGGCATACTGTTCGCCTCGATATTTGTAGTTGTCGTCTGTTCGTTGTTCTTTCGTCAAGCTCTACCATTTGGCACGTGGCCTATCTGGTATGTGAAAGGCAACTTGACTGAATGGCTGGTGGCAGCGTGGCCTATTTTCGCCTGGGGCGCTGGCTTTACTACTTTTGTTTCCGTCATTACGCTCAACGATCGCTCTGAAAATTCGAAAGCGGAGAGCCTTTTGTTTAAGGGTTTCTTAGTTAGCTTGATGGCTGGCGTAGTCGAGGAACTGGCATTCCGCTGGATTGTTTTTTACAGTTCGATCGCGACGGCGCTTGCCTTAAATTTTCTGTTTTTCGGTTGGGCTGGATTTGGTGCAATTCAGTGGGTTCATAACTTCGCTTTCGGACCGTTGTCTAATTGGCTCACCGGCGGACATCTGGCTTACTGGTTGGTCGATCCGAGAGTTTGGTTTATCGGGGCTGGACTTTTGACAGCTAATGCGCTTTTCCGCGACGGACACAAGTATTTGGGTGTAATCGGGTACCTCAATTCATGGTGCATCGGGATGTTTATGTTCTATCTCTTGATCAACTACGGGCTAGTCGCATGCATTGTCTGTCACTTCGCTTATGACATGCTCATTTTTGTCGTGCGTTACCTGGACATGTTTGTCGAGCGCCTCTTCGGAAGAACATAGAGCTTCATTGCTGCTGAATTGTGAGCGAATTTCGAATCGAAACAAACGTAAATTTCATGGAGGATTTCAGTTATGCAAAAGTTGATTCTCAGTGCACTCTCTCGTCCCAAACTCGCTAAGTCTGGCTCACAGGCTGGTTTTACATTGATTGAGTTGTTGGTCGTCGTGATAATCGTCGGCATCCTTGCCGCTATTGCGCTTCCTCAACTCTTCTCTTTTCGGTGCTATCCAACCCATTATCGCCAAGCTCCCTATTATCAGAATCGATAGAGACTGATGCACTGCGCTTGGAGAGGAAGCCGGGGGAAATTTTCTTCGGCTTCTTCGCTCAATGTTTTATCGAATCACCGAATCCGAATTTCCGGCAAATTACACAATTAGAAAGGATCAATTATGTCTCCAAAGAATGCCTTGAATGCTGTCTTGATCGTCTTGGCCCTAGTAGGTAGCGGCGTCGCTCTGCGCGCTTGTAACTATGCCAGTGAGACCGCCAGTGTTGTTGAGCGCGAAGTGGCGCCAGCCGTTTTGTTGCAGCGTTACAATCGCTTTAAAGATACGCTCGCCAGCCTTGATGCCATCAAGGCTGATATCAAGGTCTATCAAGCGACTCGCGATGCCATCAAGGCTGGGCAGGTCGATGAAAACGGCAAATCTATCCCTCAGGGGCAGTGGCCTCAGGATGTCCGTTTTGACTACGGGCAAAGTCAGAAGGAAATCGCGGGCAAAATTTCTGCGTACAACAAACTGGCAGGTGAGTACAACGCAGACATGAGCAAGGCTCAGTTTGCGTTTACAAATGTGGGCAGCCTTCCCAAGGGTGCTACTGAAGCGCTTCCCCGTGCAGTGCGCGATTACGTCGACACCATCAACTAGTTTTCACATTGACGCCGGTTCCAAATGTCTTTTGGCGCCGGCTCATTTTTCGCCGACAAACTAAGCCTCTGCAGACCACAATCCACTATTCAGGACTTTCATTATGCGCGTTAACTTCAAAACACTTTCGATCCTTGCTTTACTCGGAATTGCTGCCACCGCCTGTGGTGTGACGCCAGCGGTCGACCCCAATCAAAACATCAAGACTAATTCTGGCGCTACGCAGCAGAAAGCAACTGTGCAGCTGAACAGCAAGGGACGCACCATCGAGCAAGAGAATCTCGTCCGGCGGACTGAGCGCGATACAAAACCAGGCGCGACCAAGCACTTGTACGCGTGGTCTACTTACAACAACAGCTTGATGCTGTATTCGCCTGTTGATGGGAAAGTGACTTCTACAACTAAGCGTTTGACACCGTCGACTGTGGTTGGTGTAGAAGGTGAATACGTTGATGAAGAGAGCAAAGGGATTTTGTTCGACTTTGGCGGACAGATCCGACGCACCACTCAGGTGATGGGTGAGGATGGGGCCTACGGTGAGAGCACTCCTGGAATCTTTTGGTTCACGCCCGCAGGCGAGTACTACCAGATGTATCCCACCGGTGGTCTGCTAACCGTAATCTCTGAGACGCAGCTGCGTGTTCCACCTGCTGTCATTCAGCTCGCTCCCTCAGGTACTGCCGGTAAGTAGTCCTGAGCTGTCTTTGTATCTTCAGCGGGATTGATTTCTGTAGCCGGTTCCAATTTTCCATTGGCACCGGCTCATTTTTCGGTGACAAACAAGACTCTGAACAAACCACAAACATTATTTGGGACTTTCACTATGCGCTTTAACTTCAAAACACTTACGATTCTGGCAATTCTTGGTTTGGCTGCTACCGCCTGCGGTATTGCACCTGAGGTCGACCCCAACCAAAACATCAAGACAAATTCCGGCGCTACTCAGCAACATGCAACTGTGCAGCTGAACAGCAAGGGTCGAACAATCGAGCAGGAGAATATCGTCCGGCGCACTGAGCGCGATACCAAGCCTGGTGCTACTAAGCATTTGTACGCTTGGTCCACTTACAATAACAGCCTAATGCTGTATTCCCCGGTCGACGGCAAGGTGACTTCTACGACTAAGCGTTTGACACCTTCGACGGTAGTGGGTGTTGATGGGCAGTATGTTGATAGCGAAAGCCGAGGAATCCAGTTTAATTTCGGAGGGCAGATCAAGCGCACCACTCAGGTGATGGGTGAGGATGGCTCTTACGGGGAAAGCACTCCTGGAATCTTTTGGTTCACACCAGCTGGTGAGTACTATCAGATGTTTCCGACCGGTGGGCTGCTCACGGTCATCTCCGAGACCCAGCTACGCGTTCCTCCAGCTGTCATTCAGCTCGCCCCCTCAGGAGCTGCCGGCAAGTAGAATTCATTTCTGCGTTTGGTAGCTGGTAGACACGTTACGGCATGCAAGCATCTTCGGCGGCTGAATGTAGCTGCCGCAGATGCTTTTCATTTTTGCAAACTTTCATGGAGATTCCCGACTTATGAAAAAATACCTTCGATTCGGAGTGCTCTCGTCTGCTCTGTTGTTGCTGCTCCTTTCGGCGGCGCATCTGGCTAAACGCTATACCAGTATGCAGAATGAGAGAGGCGATTCCGTCGTCTACATCTTCAATAACGGCAAGCCAGTGGCTGTCGAATTTCTAAGTCCAGCCAGCAAGATTGAAATTGTCAATCCTTCAAAATTGCAAGTGACCTATGGAAAAAATGGTTGGCTTGGCTCGATTGGTCCTCAAGCATCCTGTGCAAAGATCTCGCTTGCTGAGACACTTTCCAGCTCCAGCGAGGATCCAAAACCTTTTGTTTATTGGGTAAAGGGTTCCTCAATAAAAACCGCGCATCTTCCCAAAGGCATCTCTATCGTTAGATGTGATTCTCCTTTGCCTGTTTCACTCTTTAACGAGATCGAACCTCCCCTGCAAAAAAGTGTGCAGATTGGAAGCGCAGACAGCTTGTAAATTTACTCAACTACTTTTCGGCGACGGCTTCGCTTTGTGCGAAGTCGTCGTTCGCAGAGCAGTAGATTTTGAAAATTTTCAGATTTTCTTCTTTAACAAGTTTTACTGTGCCGTTTAGTAGTACTACCCCAAAATAAATAACTTTGTCGTGATACTGTGATGCAGTGGGAGAAATTTGTCAATTTCGCTCACTGCATCACAGTACCAAGATGCAAAGACGATTCATCTTGGCGGCCCTCATTTTTCTATGCTTAATTCACAAGCGCGCTCTTTTAGCATTCTCAAAACGAGAGGGTTGGGAGCGATATGTGCATTTTCGCTTTGAAATTTGTCTTTATCTCCAATCATTTTTCCGCCGG
>JACMKL010000056.1 GCA_014380105.1 Candidatus Melainabacteria bacterium | reverse complement strand
TGTTTCAGTGCTGGCAGCGCTTGGCAGAGTATTGTCTATTAGGTCTCTGGGAGCAATGCCATAGACAATTGCTCGGGGCCGCTTTTCGCCGTTGAGCATTGTTCGCGTGATTACATACGCGTCCGAAGCCATCTGACCGGCAATCGCAAAACTGAAACAAGAAATCTGCTTGCCCAAGTCTGTAGACAAGAAATCTTGAACACAAGCGGAGCGAAAATGCTTTACTTCATTTTGCACTTCTTTTGTTTTGGTTGCATCGCCCGCATGATGCGCCGTCATCATCAAGCTCGATCCCAATAATACGACTTCAGGCGCCTTCGGCTCTCGTGCATAGCCATTAATAGTCCACCAAATTAAGCTGCGATTGGGCGACTCGAGTGGATTTGTTAGTTTGATTGCATGATCGAGAGTTCGAAATCCAAAATCAAAAACTATAAATAGAAGGAAAGCTAATACAGCGTAACTAGACAAGAAAGCCGCACGCCTCGATGGTATAGGTGTGACAGATTTCTTTAATAAGTCCGATGCCACAATTGGCGTATCGGCTGGTTTTGTAGTTTCAGAAGTGGACATAAGATTGCTCATGCAATGGAAGCAAAGCTGCCTCTGCGGCTACTAGAATTGGAAATATATAAATCGAGGAGATTTATCCGGAGAAAAGACAATGATGGCGAACATTAGGACAAAGCACCAGGCAGCCTTTACCAGACGTGGAGAGCGCGCGACCCAATCGGTTTTATCCACATAACCCATAACGATATGTCCTACTGCAAGTACCGGTAAGAGCAGGAAAATCGCTGGATAAATAAGTGGATAATTGATCGCCGGCAAAGTCATTGCATAGGCTGGAACGCCCGCGGTCAGTGTATCCAGGAAGAAAAGTTTTCTAAGTATGGCACCAGCAATTGGCAAAGTGTCAGCGCGGAACAAAACCCAGCCGATGCAGACCATGTGGAATGTGAGCAGCATGGAGAGCACCGTTCCTACTTTGGAATCGATTGCTTTGGAAAGCCATGCCTGACCATTTGAAGCCATTTTTACGCGCGAATCTTTGAAGACTTTGTGGAGGGCCAGGGCTAGACCGTGGAAAACACCCCAGATCAGGAAGTGTGTCGACGCGCCATGCCACAAGCCTCCAAGGCTCATTGTGATGAGAAGATTTCTGTAGATATTCCATTTCGAACCGCGCGAACCGCCTAGTGGAATGAAAAGGTAGTCTCTGAGCCAGGTTGAAAGAGAAATGTGCCAGCGATGCCAGAATTCAGAAATGTTTTTGGCGAGATAAGGGAGATTGAAGTTGATCGGCACTTTGTAGCCGAAGAGCATCGCACTGCCCCGGGCAATGTCTGTATATCCAGAGAAGTCGAAGTAAATCTGGAACGCGAAGGCGTAAGTGAATGTCCAGAGGTCGAGACTGTGGAACAGCTCTGGGTGCTGGAATCCACCTTGAACAAAAAATGAGAGGTTGTCTGCAATCAAGACTTTCTTGAACAGACCCAGCAAAATCAGAGCGATTCCATGATCGAATTCTGTGATTGAAAATTTCGGTTGCGAGAGAAACTGCGGAATAAAATCTTGAAAGCGCTTGATTGGGCCAGCGATTTGCGTCGGGAAGAAACTTGCGAACAGCGAGAATGCCATGAACGATTTGATTGGTTCGCTGCCGCGGTAAACATCAACTACATAGTGAATAAACTCGAATACGAAGAACGAAATGCCGAGTGGCAAAACAATATCAAATGGCAGGGCCTGCGGCTCGAAACCGAGTGGCTTCATCATTTGACCAATTGAGTCATTGATGAAATACGCATATTTGAAAAAACAGAGAGTCAAAAGATTGGTGGCAACAGCAACAAATAGCCACGTTTTTTTCTTCGTCTCAGACTGATGAATTCTATTGCCGAAAAAGTAGTTGATCAGGGTGAGACCGAGAATCAAAAAAATGAAAATGGGACGCCACGTCATATAAAAGACATAACTGGCGATAAGAAGAATCGGCACGCGGAACTTCGCTGGGCTTGCCCAATAAAGAGCGACCACGATTGGAAGGAACAGCGCGTAAGTAAGAGAGTTAAATAGCATTGGTTTCTATGTGCCGATTAAACTTGTCAATAATACTGGGGAAAGGCTTGGCGGTCCTTAATCACAACAAACAAAAGACCCAACTGTTGAGCCGGGTCTTAAAAGTTTTCTAGTCGTCGTGGCTCTGATCAGGCTGCCAGAACGCACTCTGTCATCTCTTTCCACTTTCGACAAAGCAGGTCGCTCAAAGCGTCAATCGTAGTGTGGATGCCGGATTCGTGTTCGACATTACCGTCGATGCGAATTTTTGGCGCCGTGATTCCGGTGTCTACCAATTCGACATGGATTGGCATTCGCTCTTCCGCAATGACTGTTTGCAATGAAGCAAGAATCTTGGAATAGCTTTCGCAACCGGGCTTATAAATGAGCTCTACTCGCATGAATGAGATCTCCTCTCTAGTATGAAAACTGGGAAAGAGGGATGCCGTGCGCTTCTGGGGAGAAACACACAATGTTGAAGGAAACCTTAACGCCTTACTTGAAAGAAGTATAAGCGCAAATTATCGGATGCCAATACTATTTCGTTACAAGAACGGTTAATCCGCTATCAGAAATCCCAAAAAGCAAAGGGGGAAGCTCATATGAGTTTCCCGGGGAAGAAGGGGCAGGACTGGTCTTTCTCTGTGTCTTATATTCCACTCTCTTGGTAACCTTAAACATTTTATTTTGTTCTCTATAAATTGTCGTACAAGATAGAGCGAAGTGCGGAGGCATGTATGGCGGAAACAGTATTAGTCACGGGCGGAAGTGGCTTTGTAGCGGGATGGTGCATCGTTGAATTATTGCAGCGAGGCTTTAACGTGCATACAACGGTCCGAGCTCTTTCCAAAGAAGCCACAGTCCGAGAAGCAATATCTTCAGTTACTGAATTCGCTGAAAACCTAGCCTTCTTTGAGGCAGACCTCACTTATGATGCGGGTTGGGACGAGGCTGTCGAAGGCTGTGATTACGTTCTCCATGTAGCGTCGCCGTTAGAAAACGCCTCCGCTAAGGATGCTGATTCTCTTATCATTCCGGCTCGCGACGGCACATTGCGAGTTTTGCGCGCGGCCTCACGCGCCGGAGTTAGGCGTGTAGTTGTCACTTCATCGACTGCAGCATGTTCACCACCAATGAAAAGTAGTGGCGTCTTTGCTGATGAAGCGACCTGGACTGATTTGTCAGATCGCGATTTGAATGCGTATCGAAAATCAAAAGTGATTGCCGAGAAAGCGGCATGGGATTTTATCTGGCAAAATACCGGCCCTATGACGCTCACTACTGTATTGCCACCAGCAATATTTGGTCCTGTACTGATGAAAGAAAAACTCAGTTCAGTTCAGCTGATCAAACAATTGCTGATAGGAAAACCGCCAGGCATTTTAAATATTGGCTTTTGCATAGTAGATGTACGCGACCTCGCTGACTTTCATGTCAGAGCAATGTTGGCTCCGGAAGCTGCAGGTCAGCGTTTTATAGCCGCAGGAAAATTCATGTGGATGGAAGAAATTGCCAAGGAGTTGCGTGATCGTCTGGGCGAGCAAGGTAAGAAGGTGCCGACTCGACAGCTTCCTGATTTAGCGGTGCACCTTTTCACTCCCTTTATTCCAGCTCTTAAAATGATTACTTCAATGCTTGGCCGCAAACAAGAATTTTCATCTGCAAAGGCGCAGCGAGTTTTACATTTCTCGCCGCGCCCAGCAAACGTCACCATTGTTGATTGTGCCCGAAGTTTGCTCTAGGGCGTCATTCTGTTGATGTCTCGAGGAAAGAGGGCTGCCAGTTTGACTGAAGGTAATCCCAATAATTGCTTGGCTATACGCTCCAATCCAATTGCAAAACCACCATGTGGTGGCATCCCAAATTTGAAGCATTGGAGATAATCTCCAAATGTTTCTACATCCAAACCTCTTCTCTCTATCGCTCCGACCAAATCTTCATATCTATGAATGCGCTGTCCGCCAGTTGTAATTTCCAAGCCACGGAATAATAAGTCGAAACTTCTACTCGATGGCTCGCCTTCTGCTTCAAGCGGCATTGCATAAAATGGTCGGACACTCAGCGGATAGCCAGTGATAAAAACCAGGTCAGAGCCCTCTTCTTTGTAGAAGTGCTCACAAATTATTTTTTCTCCTTCTGGATCGAGGTCTGTTTTTTCTTCCTTCCCAGCTTTCTTTTGTTGGTTCACGATTTCAACTGCCGCCGCAAGTGTAATCTGAGGAATTTGTCCAACTTTCGGAATTTGAGCATTGTGAAATCTTAGTTCTTCAGAGCATTTTTCGGAGACGCGTTCAAACATATGTGCGACTAACTCGTTGAGCAATTGCATCAATTCAGCTTCACTTTTAATGAAGCCCATCTCTACGTCCATGCTGATGTATTCGTTTAAATGCCTAGTGGTGTCATGCTCTTCAGCGCGGTACACAGGGGCAACCTCAAATACTCGCTCAAATACACCGACCATAATTTGCTTGTAAAACTGTGGACTTTGGGCGAGAAATGCTTCTCGTCCAAAGTAATTTAGTTTGAAAAGCTGAGCACCACCTTCGGTGCCCGTTGCAACTATTTTAGGCGAGTGAATTTCTGTGAAAGAACGCTCTCTTAAAAATTCTCTGAAGGCTTCACAAAATACGGCTTCAATTTTAAATATAGATCGAACTTTTGGGTTGCGCAGAGTCAAGGCGCGATGATCGAGCATAGTCGAAAGCGCCAATGCATCGACTTTCTTCTGTTTTGAAATTTCAACAGGCAATGACGCTGCGGGCGTTGACAGTAATTCTAAGCTGGTGAGCATGATCTCGAATAGCTCGCTTCTTTGCGGTTGCGCTCCTACAATTCCTTCTGCCACCACGGCTGTTTCTGCGCTTGCTGTTTTTATGATCGATACAATGTTCGGGTCTTCTGCGACCAATTGCAAAAGACCATTCATGTCACGCACCACTACAAAGGCAAGATTACCCATGTCTCTAATTGATTGGATATGTCCATGGATGCGTACCTTTGCGCCCGAGTGAGCTGCGAGCTGGCTCGAGCTAATCTCTTGAGTGGTCATCGACTTATCTCCCTTTGCTGATTTTATGTATAAAGCAAAAACCGCAAGAATCGAAATTCTTGCGGTCATAAAGCTATTGGCAAAATCTCTAAATTAGATGCGCCGCCTTATCAACCGCAAGTTGCGATCGTCACTATCGTCGTTATTATTGTCGGCGGCGAATAAGGCTAAACACGCAAGAGCAGCCAACTCCGAGAGGAGTTCGGCGGTCTCTCTTTTTGTATTTAGAATAGATTCTTGCATGTGTCTGCCATTAACCTTATAGCTTCATGCTACAGGTCACTCTTGCCATCGTCAATGAATTGTGAATTGAAGTCTAAAACCGAAACGCTTATTTATTCTGTTTTTTGCGTTTCTAATTTTGCATCGGCACGACGCGCCAATTTTCCTTCATCATCCAGAGAACGCTTCAAGTCGAGAGATATCCATTCGAAAATTGTTCGAGTGCCATCTTCAGGGTTGAGTTGGTCTTTGAGATTGTTGGTGCCAGTTAAGGGCTTATATCCATCAATGAAGGTTAAGTGATCGATATTGCGGAAGACACGCGCTGTTTTGACGTCGGTCAGAGCTTTGATGCTGCTGAGGTCCGATTCTTTTGCCAGTGGCAAAGAGGCGATTACAGAATTAGGCAGGCACAAAGCGCTGGAGAGTGGCGTAATACCATCGTTTAAGCCATAAACATATTTAGTTTTGGCTTTTCCACTCGCTTCTGGGCTGCAAACAACCGTTGTTATTTCTCTGTTAAGCATTCGTAGGACTGGATGTTCTCGGGCGAGGTGAGCCGGCACTTTTAGGGTCACAAAAGTGTACGGTGCCATGATATTTGTTTCGATGAAACGTTCGCGATCGGGCAACAGATAAGGGTTTAGGAGATAACCTCCGTATGCGACGATTTTCTTTTTGTTTACTGGTTGTGCGTTCAAAGCGAGAAGGCGTCTGTTTTCTGCTTCTGCCACGGTCAGATTACCGTGCGGTCCGAAGGGCAATTTTGATTTGAAACGACCTACTTCCGGAACGCTCGTATCGCTGTTGTCCCAACGCAAGTCAGTCATCAGCACAGAGTTTTTCTTGAAATAATATTGATAGGAAAGGCTATGGTCGATGCGGGTCCATGGGAAACAAATATTCTTGTAGACGCCGTACTGGAGCCAGTCCGTAGAGAAGAGTGGTGAGCCATGAAATGGTGTGCCAAAAGCCATGAAGAGTTTGATTTTGTCTTCGATGTCTTTGTCGAGAAGTGCTTCGTACGCCACGTTTCCGCCCATACTGAGCGCCATCATAGTGACAGGGCGGTTTCCACTCAAAGTATAAAGTTTGGAGATGACCGAGCGCAGCTCAGGTACAGTCTTTTCGAGTTTGTCGGAAGTTGAATATCGAGCGAAATAGATTTTAAATTGTTTATCGATTTCTTTATCGGCTTTGAGATGCTTGATTACCTTGGTCCATCTAAATTGGCGATGGAATTCTCCGTGTAATCCGTGCACCATTAGCAATGGTTGGCGATCACCCAAAGGCGCGCTATCGTATTCATACAAAGAAGCGACTTCGGGTTTTTTCTTGAGAACCTTAATCGGAGGGATGGGTGGAAGAGTTGATACTTGACCAATTGGCTGCACAAACTCAAATTTCTCAGCTGAGCTGGTCAAAGTCTTGGTGCCGTTTCCGGCAGTTGCCGCAGTGCTTGTCAGTACAAAAGTGCTCAGCAGCGCCATTGTCAAGACGTTTGGACTTCTTTCACTTTGGTACATAGCTGTTGTATCCGGGTCTGAAACTCTTTACCAGATGGCTTTTTGAAGCCATCGAATCAGACCCAGATTAACAAATAATCGACAGAAAGAGAACCCGTTGGAAAGCAGGAGCCCTATGCCGAAGTCGAATTTTCGCGTCTGTTTCGTCTTCTCGGACACAGGCGGTGGACACCGTAGCGCCTATAACGCGATTGATGCCGCTCTCAGAGAATTAATCGAACGCGATTCACGTGGCTACACGATCGAACTATCTGCCGACCGTATTGTCGAAAAAAGCCACTTCGTAAATCAGAAATTTGTAGACCTTTACAACTACCTCCTCGGCAATCGTCAGGATTGGATGAAGTATTACTACTGGTTTATCGAAACATTTAAGCCGAACGACTCCGAGATTGGTTACCAGATCGTCAAAAAGTATTTGTGTGGGTTATTTGCCAAAGCACAACCCAACGTGATTGTCTCTGTTCACCCTATGACTAATCAATACGTCGCTCGTGCGCTCAAAGATCTGGGACTGGAAAAGAAGGTCCAGCTGATGACTGTAGTCACGGACCCGAATGGTAACTTCTGGCGTGGCTGGGCCTGCCCTGATGCTGCTCTGACTGTTGTTCCAAATTCACTATCTAAACAACAATTGGTTGAATGGGGAGTGCCAGCAGAGAAAATCCGAATTGTCGGAATGCCTGTAAACCCACAGTTTTTAAAACCAATTCAGAGCACCCGCAAAGAATTTATGGAGTCGCTTGGACTCGATGCGAAGAAAACCACCATATTCTTGAATGCTGGTTGGGCTGGTGGTGGCAACATGCTGGACATGTATCACGAGCTAAATAAAACAGATGAAGATGTGCAATGCATTTTTCTCTGCGGTCGAAATGAAGAGCTCTATAACAAAGTGAAAAATGCGGCTGCTTCAAGCCGCATACCAACAGCTGTGATGCCTTATTACGACAAAATGGCTGACATAATGACCCACGTCGATTTGATGGTCACCAAAGCTGGTGGATTGACCACATTCGAAGCAATTGCCAAAAAGTTGCCGTTGGTATTTGACACCATCACGTGCCCGATGCCCCAGGAAATGGGAACAGTCGAGCTTTTGGTAAGAGAAAATCTCGCATACAAAGTAGAAAAACCAAGCGATATTCTGGACATAGTCAAAAATTTCACGCCGATAGTTGATCGGCTAAACTATAAGTTGCCGACACGCTACAGTCTAGACCGTACCGAAGCGGTATATGATATTGCCAGGATGATTCTAGGCTTTTGCGACCCAGCGTTCTCGCCGGTTTTCGACCCAGCCTCAGGCATCCTGCGCGATGCGGGTTCCGCTTCCCGTGGTGATTATGGCAAGGCACCTATCCTCGACATGTCTCAGGCATAGGCGACCTCTCCAGTCTCAACATTGCGCTCGGCGTCACTTTTGCAGAGTTAGCAGTGAAACTTCATTACAGAGAAATACTTCCAGAGACCAGATCTTCTCGTCCTGATGTCGTGCTCATTCACGGAACAGGCTCCAGTAGCGAGATGTGGGACCGTCAGCTTGAATATTTGAAAACGCACGGATATCGCTCTTTTGCTATTGATTTGCGAGGTCACGGTAAGAGCGATGAACCACTTTCACATACTGATTTGGAAGTTCATTTAAACGATGTTTTAGAGACACTAGAGACTACTGATATAAGTTATCCGGCAGTGTTTGTTGGTCATTCTCTGGGCGCAATCCTCTCAATTGTAATAGCTGAAAAATTTCCAGAAAAAGTACAGAGAATATTTGCTGCTGCACTGCCAGGACGAGTTCTGAAGCCGATGGAACTAGCGTTTCGTTGGTTTCTCAAAGGTCCTTTTCCGAAAATCAAAGACATGGAATTTCGCAATAAATTAGCTTGGCGCGAGAGGACTTTATTGAGTACACCAGTGCATACGCTTCAACAAATTGTCGATAATTTTGGAGACGTAAATTTCGTCGACAAACCTATTAATGTCACTTGCCCAGTGCATCTTTCAGTTGGTCGTTTTGACCCGGTTGCGCCGTGCATTTATGTAACTCACATTCACAAAAGACTGCCAACTTCGACATTGGATATCTATGAATGGAGTGGTCACAATTTCATGGATGTGCAGTTTGACCGCTTCAATCAATGGTTGACGACGCACATGGATGATTCGAAATAACATTCACGGCAAATCTATTTTTTCAATTTTGAAAGAATAGCCATAATCAAATCATATTCAGTAAAGGCGCGATTTCCTTTTTCCTTGACCCAGATTAGCATTGGTGAAGCAGCCACGGCGTTGCCCTGGGCCAGCAAATCCAAGCCAACGTAGGCTTTTGCTTCAGTCAGTTGATCATTATCTTTCATTTTTTGGAAAGCAGCGTCAGCGGTGAGTCTGCCTGCTAAAAATTCAATAATTGCGTACTGACTGTTTGTCGGATCAATCTCTTTCAATGCCTGGTCAAGTAGGACAAGACGTTGCGGTTCCTGATGCAATTGTCGGCGACAGATAGATGAGAGTATCACCATCTGCGGTGCCACTCTGTCTTTCCAGCCCGTGTCTGTGAGTATTTTGCTACATTCCTTGTCGCAGCTAATGTAATCAAATTGCATAAAATGGCATAGCGCCATACCAATTCTTGAACCTGTAAATTTGGGTTCAATTTTAATAGCCGTGGAAAAATCTTTCATCGCATCATCGATTAGTCCAAGATTGATATATGCGTATCCGCGATTGTTATAAGTTGCTGCCCTGTTAGGACCAAGGCGAACAGCGGCGTTTGCGTCGTCTAGGGTCTTTGCCGTGTCATCCAAACGGTCATAAATTGAGGAGCGAACTAAAAAACTTTCAGCATCATTTGGGCTGACGCTAATTAAAGTATTCGCCGTTTGTAAGGCTTCTTTGTACATTTTAAGATCGTTTAACGCCTTCGCTTTCAATTCGAGCGAAAGTGGAAAATCTGGTTTTGCTTTGAGCGTCACATCAAGATCTGAAACCGCTTTTCTGGGCTCATTGAGTGCCATATAGGCGTTTGCGCGGAGGTATCTGATCTGAAGACTATTAGGATACAGTTCAACTAGTTTATTTAATTTGAGTAGTGACTGATTGGCATTGCCTGCTTTTAAATCTTTTATTGGTCCAACTAAAACGGCACCTGAGAAAGCTGGAACAACTGGCTTATCTGCTTGAATAGCCGCAAGCGTATGGTCTTGAGTAAGTTTGAATCCGCCACCAAGTAATAGAGCCACGAGCGCAAACCCAATAGTATCTCTGGTTGACCATTTAGGCTCGCCTGGAAATGACGTCGCTATTAGAAATCCGCAAAGTATGCCAATTAAGACTCCACCGATGTGGGCCTCATTATCTGTTCCTGCACGCATGTGTCCCTGCACCAGAACGATCACAAAAAAGACCGCGGCGCTTTGCATATTTGATTTTACGAAATTTTCTTTCAAACGTTTGCGATTGGCAAGAAGAAAACCAAACCACAATCCGAAAACACCGAAAACGGCTCCTGATGCGCCTGCCGATGTCGCAAACGGTTTGAAATAAATACTCAAAAGTGAGCCGCCCAACCCTGCCATCAGGTAAGCAAGAATGTATTTCACTGGTCCGTAAATGCGTTCAACATTGGGACCCATGACGGCGAAGATCCACATGTTCATAAATAAGTGCAGGATGCCGATGTGGACGAACACATTTGTGATCAGGCGCCAGTACTCGCCTGTCATTGCAAGTGTGCCGCGGTCAGCTCCGAAAGCAAGAATCACTTGAGAGCTGGGCGAATTGACTACTGTCGGACCGGCGAAGATGACCATCACAACAAAGACGATCACGTTTGCCACAACGATTGCGGTGGTCGCTGGCGTTACGTTTGAAGTGTTCTGAGGCTCGGCTTGAGGTTCAGTTTGAGGTTCGCTGTTATCCACAGATTTACCGGAAGGCAATGCACTTATTTATATACTTAGCACGTCTCTCAGCCAGTCCGAAAATGTATGGGGTCTGGATAAGAGCGTTGGCGCCTTCA
>JACMKL010000457.1 GCA_014380105.1 Candidatus Melainabacteria bacterium | reverse complement strand
GTGGTTCCAATCCTCGTTGCTGACCAGCGTTGCCGTCCACGGCAGGGCTCCTTATAAGGCAGTGCTGACGCACGGATTCGTAGTTGATGAGAACGGTCGAAAGATGTCTAAGTCGGTCGGCAACGTAGTCGATCCTGATGAAGTGATCAAGCAATATGGTGCTGATGTATTGCGTCTCTGGGTTGCATCTGTCAACTATACAGACGATATTCCAATCGGCAAAAATATGCTTGCTCAATTGGCTGAAGTTTACCGAAAACTCCGTAACACGGCACGTTTTCTCCTCGGCAACTTAAATGATTTTGATCCCAAAACAGATCGAGTTCCCTATGAAAAACTCACTCCAATTGATCAATTCATTCTTCATCGATTGAGCAGTCTGGTCAAAGAAGTCACTGAAGACTTCGACCGTTATGAGTTTTTCAAGTACTACCAACTCTTACAAAATTTCTGTGTGGTCGATCTTTCCAGCTTCTATTTCGATATTGCAAAAGACCGTCTCTACGCTTGCGGTAAGTCTTCACAGAGCCGTCGTGCTGTTCAGACTGTACTTGAAGAAGTTCTTTTGACTCTGGTGCGAATAGTGGCGCCGGTGGCACCTCACCTGGCAGAAGATATCTGGAATTTCCTTCCGGAAAAATTCCGTGCCGCTGACGCAAGCGAGGAAAGCGTTCTATTGACTGATTTCCCAATTCCACAGAGTCGGTATGTTGATGAAAAACTCTCCCAGTTTTTTGCTGAACTCATTCAAGTGCGGGCAACTGTCAACAAAGCTCTTGAGCAAGCGCGTGGCGAGAAGAAAATTGGTAAATCGCTGGAAGCACAGGTCGTAATTGCAATCGAAAATCCTGAGTTGAGAAGCAAGGTCGAATCCCTTGGCAATGACTTGCCAGGCTTCTTCATTACTTCGCAGGCGATTGTGCAGGCCGAAATGAACGGTAAAGCATCGGCAGAAAGATTATCGGAAGTAAACGAAAATGGCATCACTGTTTTTGTGATGAATGCTGAAGGTAAGAAATGCGCACGATGCTGGAAATTCTCCACAGAAGTTGGTCATTCCACCGAATTCCCCGACCTGTGCAAGGCTTGCGTTGAGGCACTGGCGCAAGTCTAAACACTTGCCCGGACACCCTGACAAGGCCAAATTTGAAAAGCTCATCGCCCAAGCCTGCTTTGGTAGCTCAAGGGGTATAAACTAAGTAGAGAGCTATTGATGCCTGTCCCGTACATTCGAAAGTAGAGAAGTCTTGTCGAAAGACGATATTGAAAGCCAAGTCAAAAAATGTCGAGAGCAACTTAAAGATGCTCAGGACTTTTATTGGCAATCCCGCTTTCAGGAAGCGGAAGGACTCTACAAAGAGTGCCTGGCTCAACTCGATCACATTTTTCCCGGCTATAGCCCTGAGACCGCTACCTGCCTGCAAGGTCTGGGCGACACATACTATTTCCAGAGTCGCTACCTGGCCGCGCAGGAAAACTACAAGCGCTTGCTTTCAATGCGTGAAAGATTAGCGTCACAAGATCCGCACGGACTGGTCACCGCCCTGATAAAAATGGCTAAGACCAGCGAAAAGTTGAACGAAGTTGAAGAGGCCTGGCGCTTTTATCGTCGTGGTCTAGAAGTCGCGCAGATGTCACTGTTTATTGGACATCCGATTTTGACTGGGCTCCTGGAGTCATATTTGGCATTTCTGAAGCGCAGTCAGAGTGACAGCGGCATGGTCGAGGATATCGAGAAGAAGCTAAAACTTTGTCGTGAACGATATTCCGAAGACGAACTCAATAAAATTATGGGTTCATCGGACAAAAATATTGTTGCCTCCATGCGCAGTGGCACGAATATTCCGCAATTTTCGAATGAAGAAAGTGAGGAAGTGGGAGTTCCAGAAGACCACCCACTTTATGAAGGCAAGAAGAAAACCAATAATCTAGTCGGCTATGCGTGGCTGGTTGGTTCATCCGTTGTAATCGTTGGATTAGTAATCGCCGGAATTTTCATTGGCGCCAATATGGGCGAATCGGGTGTTTTATCGGCTCTTCAAGCCAATCAAAAATATTCAACAATTGACAATGATAAGTCGATTACGGTTGGTCAGAATGGAACAGTTTTGATTGACGTAGCCGGACACGAAAAAACTGTCAAGTATCGAACGTTGAGCAATCCAGCCAGCGGTTTGATTTTTGCAGTATCTGATTTCGCAGGCAAACAGCCACTCTATATAAAGACCAATTATGGTTTAGTCGATCCTTCTGGAATGGTCTTGTATGCTGCTAATGCGAGTGAATGGCAAACTTTGAATGCCATGAAGCGCATCGCCACAACTATTGAATTGTATTGCAAGAAATTCGACAAAATGCCGGATCGTCTTGAAGAACTGATTGAGTTTGAAACCAAATTAGAATTCGTCAATCCAGTATCAGGTATGCGCAACTTGCCTGCCGTTTCTTCTGGAACCTATGGTCCTAATGGGAATGCTGAAAAGGTATTGCAGGTCCTTACTCAAGCCAAGCATTTCGATACTCGCAAACTAGATACTAAGCTAATTGACCTCTCTCTACCAAAGGCCGTGCCACCAGGGGCAGTGCTGGCGATTTGTCTTGAAGGTGATAAAACACGACCATCGGCATTCTTTGTTGTCGGAGCTGACAAGACTGGTCAACTATTCCGCAACTGCAAATCAAATGGTGCCCTCGTATTAGAGGGACAACTGAAAGGAACTTCCAAGTTCGTCTGCCCACTGTCAGCAGAAACCACTCCGACAAGCGAAGAAGCAATAATTGTATCTGTCAGAAATAGCAAGCGTTTTGCTTCACTGCTCGGCATGGTTATAGCCGATGTCGTCATGATTGTGCCACTCATAATTGGATGGGTCTTCTTGCAGCATTACAGCGGTCAAACCATGATAGGCTACGGCACCATGAGCAACAAGACAAAGAAAATCAAAACAG
>JACMKL010000456.1 GCA_014380105.1 Candidatus Melainabacteria bacterium | reverse complement strand
CTGTTTTAACAGTAGTATCAAAAAATATGATCTGACTGACTATCGCTTTCTGTGCGAAGAATATTTGGGGAGAAACGCCAAGAATTTGGACTTCCAAAAGATTTTCCGATTTGCACCAAAACTAAACGCGCACCAATTGAAGAGTGCATGCATCTGGTTGAAAGATGTGGATGACCTGGACACTGCGAAGTTTATGGACTACATGCGCAGTCAACGCATGGGCAGCAACGTTGACCTTGAGGAAGTGGAGGCGGTAGATCTGACTTCATTGCGCGGAGTTGACGACGTGCTTGAAGCGCTAGAGGCTAACATTATTGTTCCTCTGGAGCGCGATGATCTTGCTACCGAATACGACATTCAACCCAAACGCGGTGTTTTGCTGGCAGGACCACCAGGCACAGGGAAAACCACTATTGGTCGGGCGCTCGCACACCGGCTAAAGAGCAAATTCTTTCTGGTGGATGGAACATTCATATCTGGCGAGCGTGAGTTTTATAGCAAAATCAAACAAGTATTTGACGCCGCAAAAAACAATGCGCCTGCAATTATTTTCATCGATGATAGTGACGTGATTTTTGAAAACAAAGAAGACTTTGGGCTCTACCGCTTCCTCCTCACCATGCTTGATGGCTTGGAAGGTGAAAGCAACAAACGCATTTGCGTAATGATGACGACAATGGATGTTGCCAGTGTGCCACCAGCGCTAATCAGATCGGGAAGAATTGAGCTGTGGTTAGAAACGCGCTTGCCGGACGAAGAAGCGCGGCTTGCCATTCTCAACGACAACGCTCACAAACTTCCGCATGAGCTACGGAAATATGACACATTCAAAGTAGCACAAGATACCGACGGACTGACTGGTGCAGATCTGAAACGACTCTTTGATGATACGAAAATATTGCTGGCTTACGACAGGTCGCGCTCGATGCCAGCTGGCGATGCTGATGAGTATTTCTTAAAAGCGACGGAAATTATTAGGTCCAACAAGCAAAAATATGCAGACGCAGAGGCAAAAGCAAAGCTACGCATGCCATCAATGGAAGGTGCATTAGCTTCCGCATTTAGAGGGGCGCACTTTAATCCACCTGACGATGATGATGATGATGACTAAAGTGACCAGACCAGCGCCAGTCAGCAATAAGCTGCCGTGAATGTTAGGATCTCGGCGTGTACATATCGCTCCAACCTAGGAATCTGCGTGGCAGAGAGATAGTCTCAGCTTGCATGCTCACGGCGGAAATTGTTGTGACAGAAGCTTTCGCTTTCAGGTCGAAGAGAATTGGTGCGAATCGTTGGCGGAAGTCTTCACGCTGTTTTTCAAAGTGTTCATCAGCCCATACAAAAAACTTCGCTTGCTCAGTCTCTGGCGTCATCGACAAAAAGAAGATCATCTGACGCCATGCATATGCGCAATTCTTCCGAAGATGAAGAATGGCTCGACCGTCTGTCATTCGCATTTGTTGTTTCCTGCAAATCCATTTAAAACAGCTCTGTGCAAGCGGGATAAAGTCGTCTTGCATAACTACTTTCAAATTCAGTGCATTCGTCAAACTAGCGAGATTGTGGGTCGTAAGAATCTGGGCTTGTTCAATGATCGCACCATTCCGTGCGGTTGAATAATCGTTTTTGTCCATCTTGTCACTTCCGGCGAGATCAACGCACAGCTTTGCAAACTGCTCACTCGTCTTGGCACCGGACGCTACATCTGTCAAATCTTCAATGGCTAGAACGGCACCATAATCAATTGCATAATACCGTTCATACAAAGTTCCACTCAGCAAGTTAGCAGATTCCCAGGCAGCATGAATAAAGCTAGAAGAAAACCCACCCATGAATATATCAGCTGCGAGTTCTTTGACTAAGGGCACCGTGATACCGGCGGATGCGCTGAGTGCTTTCAGCTCCACAATCAATTTATTCGGAAAGATTGTCTCAGGGTAAGCGAGAAGAGCAATACGAGTGGCTTTTAGCAAAACCTCTTGTGCAGCTTCTCTGGTCTTCTCCTTGCCGTTGACCCATGGTTCAACAGCTGATACCCACGGCAATTCATCAAAGCGAATTTGACTTTCATAGTTTAGAAGCAGCAAAGAGCGTCGCCTCTTAAACGCACGATAGACTTGCGAGTACACGTGCGCTAGCGATTTATCTTCAATTGAAGAGATTTTGACATTAGCGGTCAATACTGGCAGTAGTGTTGCTAAAACTTCGCTTGAATTTACCAATTGCGAGTCGACTAAAACTTCCAGCGATGATTCCAAACAGCGTTTAGCTTTTTTAGTGACTGATGTCGGCATCTCAGTTCCGGCGGTTAGCCCAGAATTTAGAGCTTCCACTTCATTCAAAGGTCCGAGTAATTCCAAAACGTTTGGAACTCCCTCATCGTCGGGCTCGTCCTTCAAACGCTCCGCTAGAATTTTGGAGAGAGTATGATGCTGCGGCTGCAGCGCTAAGAGGTTTTGACTCTGCCGCACTTGTCTCCAGAGATCACTATCTGGCGCACCATGAGCGGTGACATATGATGCCAAAATTTTTCGAATAATTCCGACATCTTGCCCGCTAAGTGATTTTGGATCTCGAACAATCTTCTCGGCATAAGCCCGTAGTTGAGCGAAATTTTCCTTGCGTTTTAGATGTTTTTTGCATAGCGAATTCTTCTTTGCCGTCATAGAATAATCGTCTAATATTTTTTTAGCTTGCGTGCTCCAATCCGGTGAATAATTTCGACAAGGCCAACCACCCGAAACTACTGGTTGCCCAGACTCCGAGCGAACTAAGGACCCATCAGCATTTATAGAAAATTGCGGAATTGCGCCGTCAACTGTTTGTAGAAACAAACGCACTATTCGATCATAGAGTGGAGTCCAAACTTGTATTGACTCGTTCATTTTTTGAACAGATGCTTGAGGACTTTTCTTTCGCAAATTCCGAGCTGTTTCACCCGCACTAGAAATGAATACACCGGAGTTCTCGCGCAAACGACGAGAGTGAGCCTCGGGATAAAATCGCAGCTTATCAAAAAATGGTGCAAGAGTTTCAATCAGCTTGTCCGCACGTTCACGCTCGCCATTGTTCAATAGCCAGGCAAGAACCAAAAGAGCGCCCTCTTCGGGAATATGGACTCTAAAGCAGCCAGTGTCCAGCAATTTCTTCAGTTCGGAAGTCTCATCTATTTTGGAGAAGTGCAAATTGAGCGCGGACCTTGCAATTGAAATAGCATTGCCGTCCTCCGAGTCAATTGGAATTTGGAGAACACGCAAGGACTCCAGCTCATGAGGCAGAAGAGGACCGTTTGCGGCGAATGAGCCTGTCGCAAAGCCACCATGCACTACTTCCAACGTCACCCAACCAGGGGTTTCGGAAACAGGCTCACGAGCACCAACCTGGATGGTGCCATTTAATAGCCCAGCAATAACCTGGCTCCACTGCTCAATTTTCTTCTGAGCGTTCTCACTTTTACCCAAAATCGCCTTCATTAGCTGCGAGATTGGGTATGAGGGAGATATTTTGACTTTATCTTCGTCAGACATTACTAAAATGGACCTGAAGGCTGGATTTGAACCAGCGCCCATTCGGTAGACAGCCGAGCGCTCAGCCACAGAGCTTCTTCAGGATGTGATTGCACGAAAACGTCCTCTTTCGGTCCCCTAATAATGTACCCACCAGAGTCATTTGGCTGCCAAGCTAACTCAGCCGCAAAAATCAAAGTCGTTCTAGCCGCATATAAGGAATAGTCGCCCGGCACGCACGCTGTCGCGAGCACATGCCCCTGTCTAGGAATGGCGCGGCATCTCGAAGGATCAGGGGGTATCGAAATACCGGCGCCTACTCACATTACCCTAGAATTTTGGGAAAGTTTCGAGATTTCGGACACATTATCCAGGCGCCGGCGTCTTTCGGTTAGTGAGAGACGAACAGGAGCCAAGGAGCCCCCCAATGAATAAACTAACACTAGGATTAATTGCAGGTGTTGTTGCACTAGCGGGGACAGTCTTCTCGCCATCCGATGCACAAGCCAGAGACAACAATAACAACAGACAGTTGAATCAGTTGGCAATGCAAATGTACGCGCAGAATTTGGCTAACAATCAGAATTTAGCTAATCAACAGAATCTGTACGGACAACAAAATTGGAATCAAAATCAATTCAATAATGGTATCAACCCTTATCAAAATATCAACAATCCTTACTTGAATTCGCAGTATGGCAATCAGTTCGGCAATCAATTTGCAGCTGGTAATGGCGGTTGCAATGGCAACCAATTTAGGAACAACAACGGCAGACGCCAGGCACGCAAATTCAAGAGGCAGTTACAGAACAGAAGCGCCTTTAACAACGGCAGAAACTTGTTCAATAACAATAACAATGGCTATAACCAGGGCTTTGGAAACGGTTACTTGAACAATGGATTCAACAATAATGGATTCAACAACGCTGGCTTCAACGG
>JACMKL010000455.1 GCA_014380105.1 Candidatus Melainabacteria bacterium | reverse complement strand
TTAAGCATTCTTATTTATTAACCAGAGTACTCAGCCAATCAGCTTTAACAGTAATCAGTTTGGCATATTCGGGTTGGTTACGTTCCAGCAAAGATTTTGCATAAACTCTGAGATTATCGATTTTCTCGTCGTGAGCTAAGTCCGGATCCGGATGAGACCAGGCTCTATCGAGTGCTTCCTGCAATTGCTGTTTCATTTCCCCAACAGGCAATTCAATTCGTCCACCATGATTTGGCAATAGCCAACGGAATTCGAGTGGCAAAAGTTTCTCCAGCGACATAGTCTGCTCTTCATACGAATACCAGGTCCAGTCCGGGCTCCAGAGCTCCAGCCTTTGATTTTTATACTCGTAATAGAGAGAGTCACCGCTGAAAAGATATTGATTGCCGAACAACAACATCATGTGCCCTTCAGTATGTCCGGGCGAAGGGATGAGAGTGAATTGCTTCTGATAGTCGTATGTCTCAGTCTCAGCAAGAATGACTTCTGCTGTAGGGTGTGCTTCTACATCATTGCGATGAACTATACGTTTGGCATCAAAGTGTTTTGCAAATTTCTCAGCATCAACACCATCGTCGCGATGGGTCAGAAAAATATGATTTACTCCGCCCAACGATTCTAATTTCTTAGCCATCTGGGTGTCGTACTTTGGCGTATTGACTAGCCAATTGCCATCTTGATGCCGGAGAAAATAACTATCACCGGTGTAGCCATCTGGTGAATTTGTGCCGCAAAGATACAAATCGCCTTCAAGCTGGTGAGGGTAATTCTTAATTTCAGCAGGCAATGATGGGCCTTCTGCAGACTCTACCTCAGCTCTAATACCTGTTTTTTCATTTGTATCTGACATCACGAATCTCCAATCATCTCCACAATCTTAACCGTTAGCGGCTCGTCTGAGCCTGTCTAAAATGCCTGACCATGCCGCTTCTTGCGGTGGCTCTTCAGCGATAATGTAATCAGCTCCCTGATCATCAAGCTCTCTCAAGGTCGAATACAAAACTCTTGCGTACTCATCTGCATTATCCGGAAGTTGTCTCCAGGTCACAACTACCGAGCAAGTAATTGGCTCACGAAAAGACATAACTGCCACTTTCATGGAAAGATTTTCTGCAGTGGCGAGTGCCCTTCCCAGATTACTAGAAGAGAAAAGTTTTAGCGATGTACTTGGTGCATAGTGGCTGGAAAGAGTTCCTGGCGCGCGCGGCACAACCTCTTCCGGCTTAGCTTTTGCTTTGCCTTTTTTCTTGCCGAGGATTTTTTCAATCTCCTCAATGGTGATCATTCCAGGACGCAAAATCCTTCTTTCTTGTCCAGACAAATCTATGATTGTGGATTCAATGCCTACGCTACACGACCCACCATCAAGGATTTTAGCGACCAGGTCACCAAGTTCTTCTTTTACATGGGCAGCGCTTGTTGGGCTGACTTTGCCGTGCCGATTGGCCGACGGAGCAGCCACTCCGGAGCCGAATTCTTTAAGGAGCTCAAGAGCGACAGGATGAGATGGGATTCTTAGACCAACAGTATCCTGACCTCCGCTGACAGCATCAGATACATGAGAGGCTTTCTTCAAAATTAAAGTCATCGGACCGGGCCATAACTTTTCTGCAAGTTTATAAGCTTCGTCAGGGACTGTCTTTGCCCACTTCTCGAGCATGTCGACGGAAGCTAGATGAACAATCACTGGATGAGTATCAGGGCGACCTTTCACTCGATACAAGCGAGCGAGAGCGTCGGCATTGCTGGCGTCTGCTCCAAGTCCGTAAACGGTTTCGGTTGGGAAAGCGACCAACTGCCCAGCCTTCAATAATGTCGAGGCATTCTTTATTTCTTCGCTGTCCGGAGTTACGCTTGCCAATCTGACCTCAGTGGCTGGAAGGACGAACCACAAGCAGTTTACCAGCCGAATCATATGGGCAAGTACGAGTATGACGCCCTTTGTTTAGTTGAGGCTTGTTTTGTGTCACAGATTTCTCCCAAGACCGAGTCACAGTCTCAAACTGCCTGGCTAAAGTCCCAAGACGGCATCGATATTAAGAACTCCTTGACCGATATAAAAAACTTTGCGTATGCCACTTATGACCAACTTGACCAGGATGGCGATGGCTTCATTTCCTTAGCCGAGCTTCACAGTTCCTTTTCAGAGCCGCTCAGACCCTGGAGAGAGAAGTCTTTTCTGCTCTTTTTAATGCGCCGGCTGGACGACATTGAAGCAGCCTACGATGAAGAATGGGCAGGACCAGCAAAAGGCATCTCGCGCGTCGACCTTCAAGAATATTTTGAGCAAATTGAAATCGGAGACGATGGCGCCGCACAGCCAAATCCCAATATTTGGAAAAACCCAATGGCCGCCTCAGGTGGCATTAATGTGAGTGAGACTTTCAAAGACATTCACGATTTTGCACTTAAGACTTTTGATTCGCTAGATCAAGACGGTGACGGCTTTCTTACTCGTGTCGAACTTAATTATGCAGTTGCAAATGACTTAACGGGTTGGCGTGAAAAATCATTTCTTATTTTCTTGATACGCAATCTCGAAAATATTCAGAAAGCATTCAAAGAAGAGTGGGTGCCAGATGATAGAGGCATCTCACGAATGGACTTACAAGAATATTTCCGGTCATTGAGAACATAGACGAACTCAATTTGCTCAATTATTTAGTCGGCAATTTCTTCAAAAGCAAAAGTTCGTATTCATTGAATCCGGATTTAGCGTAAAGATTGCGTCCACCCTGATTGTTAGCCAATACGTTGGCTGACATATAGATCGCCTTATGTGAAACAGCGTATTCTTCGGCACGTTTTACCAGTGCTTCGCCGATGCCAAGTTTGCGGAATTCTTTGCGAACGACAATGTCTGACAAATACGCCAATTCAATGGGTTCATTAAGGTCAGGCTCGAGCTGTTCACTGAGTAGAACACTCAAAAAACCAACCGGTTTATCATCAACAACAGCAACTAAAATTTCGGCAGTATTCTCTTTTTTGCGCTGTATCAAAGCTTGAATGTAGCGATCAGCAATTTCGGCGCCTGGAAGGCGGTGATTGACCAATTCGCGCTCGAACTCTTGCAGCTCAACAAAGCAGTGCTTCAAAGCTGGAAGATCTTCTGGAAGAAATTCACGAACGGTGAATGCTTGGGTGGAAGAGTTAGACATAACCTTATGTATTCCTGTTTCTAGAATGATTGTGGTGCTATTACTTGATATTGGCTGTAGCACGCGCTGTAGCACAAAGGCTCCCGCGCAATGCCCAGGTGTTGGCAGACAAAATCTCAACGTCGACTAATTTTCCTTTCAAAGAAACATCGCCGTCAAAATTGACAATTTTATTTGTACGGGTACGTCCCATCACTCGACTGGCATCGCGCTGACTGAGACCTTCCACGAGAACTTCAACCTTTCTACCGAGATAACGTTTGTTGATACGATTGGAGACTTCTCCAATCACAGCATTGAGATATCGTAAGCGCTCGAATTTTTCAGATTCAGGAACTTGCCCTTCCCACGAAGCTGAATGAGTATGGGGTCTAGGCGAATACGCAGCGGTATTGCATGCGTCAAAAGCAACGTCTTCAACAAGTCTGACCGTGTCTAAAAATTCTGCTTCAGTCTCACCAGGAAATCCGACGATCAAATCAGAAGTAATTGAAGCGTCTGGCATTTTACTGCGGATTTTCTCAATCAGTCGTTTATAGAAATCAACCTGATATCCGCGCGCCATGCGCTTTAATGTGCGGTCATTACCTGCTTGAATCGGAATATGAAAATGCTCACAAGCATTTTCAACTTCGTTAATGGCATCGATTATACCGTCTTGAAGATCTCGCGGATGACCAGTCATAAAACGAATTCTTTTAAGTTGGTCTATTTTGCCGACTCTGCGAATCAGATCACCAAGATGAATTACAGGATTTAGATCATGTCCATATGCGGTGACATTTTGCCCGAGCAGGGTGACTTCTAAGTAGCCTGACGCAGCCAATTCCAGGCATTCTTTTTCGATTACTTCCGGAGTGCGGCTTTTTTCGCGGCCACGAACATACGGCACAATGCAATAAGTGCAATTGTAGTCGCATCCATAAATTATTGAGACCCAAGCGGATAAATCACTCTGACGAATAACAGGTAATTCAGGCAAGTCCTCAGGCAATTCTTGAAAGAGTTCTGCCACTTGCCGTTTTTCTTGCTGCGCTTGCATCACAAGATCCGGCAGCCGATGCAAATTGTGCGTACCAAAAACAACATCCACATACGGAATGCGAGTCAGTAACGATTCGCCTTTGTCTTGAGCCACGCATCCGCCGACAGCGATCATGAGATTGGGTTGTTTTCGTTTTCGTTTGCCCCACACTCCGAGATAGCTATAGACCTTTTCTTCAGCACCTTCTCGAATCGCGCAGGTATTCAAAACCAGTAAGTCGGCATTTTTCTCATCCAATGTCTGTTCATAACCAATTTCACCAAGCAATCCGAACATGTTCTCGGAATCTGCTTTGTTCATCTGGCAACCAAGGGTTTCGATAAAAACTCTCTTTGCGGATTTTTCTAATTGTGATGGATCAGTCGACATGAAAATGCACAGCTCAATGCAGCTAAAACCAGGTTATGTACGGATTCAACATTATATGGCAACTGCCATCAATCCGTCAGACACGGGCTTACTAGCTGACTGCGCTCGCAACATGGCGCAATGTATAACGCTCTATCGATCAGCGGCGCGAACTTTCCAGTACGCGTACGGTTGGCGCGTAACTTTCAGTCTCTTGAATGTGCGAATAAAACTTCGAAAATGAAGAACGGACCCATTCCATGCGCTCTTCATGCGTATGAGGTGGCACATAATCTTTCATTCCGGTCCTGAAAACCAAAGCGGAACGACCATTTACGTCAGATTTAATATAAAGATCAGATTCAATCATGCTACTCACCTGTGACATATTTTCGCGCAGCAAAGTTCGCTCCAGAGGGAGAATCTGGGACGGGCACTCAACTTGCGCCAATAGTGAAAGTCGTCTCATTCTATCGCACATGAGACCAATAAAATCTCTTGGCAGCCAAAATTTGTTCGGCAATTTTGTGTGAATTAGGCGCCCGTCTAGAAGGGAAGCTATCAGGGAACAATTTTGCTGTAAGCAGTATTTAGGAGCGGCAAAGCAACCTAAACTCTATAGCTGAAAATTTGCGATTCAAAATTCAAGAAATAGCGCATCACCCGTAATACCAACGAAATTTCTTAGAGACTGCCAGAGATAAATATGTCTATCGAGAACTCAGGCAATAATTTGAATGTCGAACAAACGCAGCCCAATAGTCACATTGCTGCGCCTCAAAACGCCCTGGTTCGTTTCACACCGGGGCAAATAATCTTTGATCGTTTCAAAATAATTGAACTCTTGGGAACAGGTGGAGTCGGTAGCGTTTTTCGAGTCAAACACCTGGCCTTAAATTCCGAGTACGCGCTCAAATGTTTAAACAGACCGCAAAACAATGATGGCGACTGGCGAAGATTCGAAAACGAAGCAAGAGCTGCCAATCGGCTTGATCATCCAAATTTAGTTAAGGTGCATGACTCAGGTTTACTGCCGGACGGTCAACCTTATTTTGTGATGGAT
>JACMKL010000454.1 GCA_014380105.1 Candidatus Melainabacteria bacterium | reverse complement strand
TCTCTTCCAACAAATCAGGCATCGATTCCAACCAGACTGGAAATGAGAGTTCTTGCGAGGCTGATTCGACAACATAGCGCGGAAAATTCCAGGTCGACCGCCTGACCAGAGCACGCAGATCACTCCAGGCGATTATTTGCTGCTTGAAGGCTGTGACAGCTGTTATACCGTCTTCGTCGGTTTTTATCTTCCAGGTTACAAAACCATAAAACGGAATGATTAAAATGGAGCCAACGGACATGAAGGCAAAAGCCACTTTCCATCCGATTGGAAGCATGGCGAATTTTCCCATCAGGAAAAATATGAGTGGCAGCAAGGCGACAATCACCAATGCTGTAACTTCAGCCAAAATTCTAACCATGACCATTAGCTTAAGGCGATAAATTCGCTGCGGCTTCTTTAAATCTTGGGGCGGATTTTCAGCTATTTCTGGGAGCGGACTGCTTGAGTTGTCTTCAGCCATGCAAACTTTCCTGACCGACTAGAACATAATACTTCGCTGAGAGACTACAATTCTGTAATTGGCATTCCGGGTTGAAAAACATGGTTCTTTTGATGAGCGATACGACAGCGGAAAGCAAAAATATTGCAGATGAAACAGCAACGACGTTGCCGAAGCGCCGGACCTGGACAAAGATTTTGTTCGTACTGGCGATACCGCTGGTGGTGGTGTTTGCCGGAATAGTCACAACCTGGTGGCGCCCAGTCACGCTAATTTTGATTTGCCCAGTCATGAAGATGCTTGGCTACAGTAAAAGCGCAGAGCCATTTGCTTTGAGAGCCGTTGAGCTATATGCAAAAGACGAAGGCATGGGGAGCAAACACACTATGACAGCCGTGTGGCATCTTGCTGAAATTTATTCCGACAATGGCAAATTTAAAAAAGCCGAACCGCTCTACAAGGTCCTGGCAACATACAATGCAGCGCACAAAGGCGACGGCGCCGTTGCCCCTTTTCAAGTCTTGCGCGCCTGGGCTAAATCTTTGCGAGCGCTCGGAAATATCAAGTTAGCCGAAAAATTAGAAGCGGAAGCGAAGGCTGGCGACCCGTAGCGCAACTCTTTCCGCTGATTGAAAGCTCAGACATAGCGCGAGCCCGCCCTAACGTAAACGAGCTGAAATTTCGTGACACTTCCTGTCAAAAGCTATCAGAACTGAATTATCATGACAACCACCGCCCAGAGATTCAATGCCCGCTGGCATCTCAAGCGTCGAGCCCGCAGAAAACCAGCACTGACAACTAGTCTTTAGAACTTGAAGTGAACTAGCCAAGAACATTAGTGTTCTTGAGCATCTTTACGAATAATTTCTAACTCCCCTTACATCTCAACGCGAAAAGCCTAACTAACGAGCGCTAAAGCTACTTCCTCGAGAATTCTCTCCTGGTAGTTCTTGACTCGCCCATGTGTTTTCAAATTCGCAAGGAAAACTGTATGCCCGCGCACAAATCTGATCACGCCGAAGGCGATGCCTTCCGCACCGAACACGACTCAATGGGAGCGGTACTGGTTCCTCACGGAGCCTATTACGGCGCAACCACCCAGCGAGCTGTCGAAAACTTTCCAATCAGCGGTCTGAGAATGCCTCAGTCCTTCATTCATGCGATGGCCGCCATCAAGCAAGCAGCAGCTGAGAGCAATGCCGAACTGGGCTTAGTCGATGCCACCGTCGCAGGTGCTATTGTCTCTGCCACTGAAGAAATTCTTGACGGAAAATTCGCCGAACATTTCCCTGTCGACGTCTTTCAAACCGGCTCCGGCACCTCGACGAACATGAACGTCAACGAAGTGATTGCCTCTCGTGCTCGAGAAATTCTCGCCGGCACCAGGGACAATCGCAACCTCGTCCATCCCAATGACCACGTCAATCGCGGTCAGTCGTCCAATGACGTCATTCCGACCGCCACGCATGTTGCTTCAGCCGTCGAAATCACAGACACTCTCTTGCCCGCACTTCTTGCCCTCGAACGCTCACTCCGTCGAAAAGCGCGCCAGTTTGCAAAGGTCGTCAAAACCGGACGCACACATCTGCAAGATGCAACACCTATCACGCTCGGTCAAGAATTCTCCGGATACGCAGCGCAGATAGCTAACGCCATCAAGCATCTGAAATACGCTCGCAGTAGACTCTCCTATGTCGCCCTCGGCGGCACTGCAGTCGGCACCGGAATCAACGCCCATCCTGATTTCGCTCGCCTGACTTTGCTTAAGCTCTCGAAGCGACTGGGCGTCAAATTTCGCGAGGCAACCAATCACTTCCAGGCGCAAGCTACATTGGACGAGATTGTGGTCACCTCCGGAGCGCTCAAGACGCTGGCGGTGAGCTTGATAAAGATTGCCAACGACCTGCGTCATCTCGGCAGCGGTCCGCGCGCTGGTCTTGGCGAACTGGTACTACCGGAGGTGCAACCAGGAAGCTCGATTATGCCCGGCAAAGTCAATCCGGTCATTGCCGAATCGGTCTGCATGGTAGCTGCCCGCGTGATCGGAAACGACCAGACAATCGCTATCGCCGGTCAGTCGGGATTGTTTGAACTCAACGTGATGCAGCCTGTCGCTGCCCACGCTCTGCTCGAATCGATTGCCCTCCTGGCAAAGTCCGCCGACAACTTCCGGTTGCGTCTCATCGACGGACTGGAAGCGACAGATCGCGGTCCGCGTCTGGTCGAAGAGGGACTGATGCTGGCTACGGCATTGACTCCCGCTGTAGGCTACGACAAAGCCGCCGAAATCGCGCACGAGGCTGCCACCACCGGCGAAACCATCCGACAGGTTGCCCTGCGCACATCCGGACTTTCGGAAAAGGAGCTTGAAGTGCTTCTCGACCCAATGTCCATGGTCACCAACAAACCACGGAGAAAGTCCAACAGACGCAAATAATAGGCACGCCCCGCGCATGACAAATGCGCAACGCAAAATTGAGAGCGAAAATCGTCTCGTTTTGCACCCAAAGAGATCGGCCGGGAATACGCACGGACGCGTCTTCCGGCCGATTATGTCCAACTGTCCGAATGAATTTAGGAGTATGTTTCATGGAGAAGCTCCAGAAATACGATCCCGCCTATCTACTCGGAGACAGCCCGCTGCTGAAAGCAGGTGACGAGCTGATTCTCACTCACATGGTCACGCCCCAAATCAAAGCCTTGCTCGGTGACTTTGTCTCAAGCTCGGTCTCCGTCCGCGAAACGCAAGCCGGACTCTTTGCCGGGGACGAAGTCTCGAATATCAACGGTCACGTCATTATGGCGGCTGACGGTCAGGCGCTCGTTCGCTTCCCGTACGTGGTCAGCATGTACAAGACCAAAAACGGCTGCCTGGTCATCAAGCGCGACTTTGTGAAAATCAAAGTGCTCGCCTGGTTAGGCGACTACGAGCGCGGCAAGGCTGATCTGATTTTCAGCACCGCACTGCGTGACCGACGTTTCGACGGCACTTCGCGCGCCAACGATTCGCCGCTCGTCGACTTCGCGTACGACGATGCCGAACTCTCGAAGCGCCTGACGGTCGCCGGCAAAACCGCCGACCTGACGACTGCCGAGACGTCCTTGTACAGCTACTTCCCGGGTTCAAGTATCGCCAAAAGCGGTGGTGGCGCTCTGCTCGACGAGTTCATCGCCAAGCCGTACACGTTTCTTGACCGACCCAAGCTGTTTCTGCGCCTCTTCAACAAGGCATGGAAACTCGATCGTTTCCCCGGTCAGAATTCCATCCCCATCCCTGACGTCGGCAAGCTTGCCCACGCTGGTTGGGAAGCGGTCGCCAAAGCCTGCGGCTTGGACGCGCTCGAGACCTGCCCAAGCCATTTCCACGTCACCATGTGGAACATAGCCAAGGGTTATCAGTTCTCCTACGCTGACCAGGAAGCGAACGTCAACGCATTCAAATCGGGCCTTCAAAAGCTCAAAGATGGCGGCGTCGTTTTGACGCGATCTCAGGAGGCATGGGTATGTGTGTTGCAAAATCTGGAGCCGCGGGAGTTAATCCCCGACCACCTTCGGATGGACACACCCAAGTGGATTCAGACCAATCTCGATCAGAACTCGATCTGGTTGGTCAAGCCGCTTTCGGAAAAGGCACACGAGCTTTTGAAGAAGGCCTAAAAACTTAGAGCCGGAGGCATTCTTGATGAAAATCAGAGATGCCTCCGTTCTCTTTTTTCGAAATTTTCTCTTATAAGCTATAGTATAAAAGCAAAAAAAAACAGAATTGTCTGGTTAGGGACAATTCTGTTCTCGCTGCAAGAGCAGTGTCTTCAGCTTTCAGCAATCAGCATCCGTGGGGAAGGGGATCGACCTAGCAGGGGTTGATACCTGCATTGCCTAGTCTATGAATACTAGGGCGTCTTACCGTTAGACGATAAGTCGATTTGTCTTCCACCACAGAGCTGATTGCTGATTACCAAAAGAATACCGCAACAGGTCGAGACCCGCTTTGGTAGTTAATCTCTTGCAGAGAACTCGTCGCGCAACTCCGTGAGAATGCGGGTGAAAACCGAAGCCGGAAAGACAGTGTCAACAGGCTCGGGATGTCCGCAATCGTGAACGATGGGGCGAGGATTGGTAGCAACGAAGTCGGCACGGATGCCGTCATGTGCTTCCAATTTGGCGCGAATGGCTTTCTTGACGAGCTCGACATGTTTGTCAGAACCCAGCTCGAACCATTCGCCAAGATAACAAGTTTTCGTCAACCTGCTTTTCTTGCCCATGTTCTTCACGACGATGCCGTAAAGCTTCGAGACTTTTGCGCGTTTCTCCTCCTCGAGGAAAAGCAACGAGACGTAAAAGCCTTCAACCGATGCATACTCGACGTCGTCGAGAATGAAGGGGGTGTTGGCGAAGTTGGACATCAAGCGACCGATCAATTCGTCGGAGCGCGAGAAAACGTTGAGATTTTTGAGGTCTGACATGGCTAACGCTCCTTTCGTTTTGTACTTTTCTCGAAACCTGTTGACCCGTCCTTCACAAGAAGGAAAACGCTTTGCTGAGAGAGCAATTGAGTTATGCGTTTTGGGTGTTATTTGGTTCCTGAAAGAAAAGTGAGTTATGAATATGAACTTCACCTTAGATTCAAGAGCTTTTGTCTTGCAAGCTTTTCTATAAACGGCCCGCACCCGCTAAAATCCGGCCCGCGGCATGTGTAGCATCAAGACTGCGGCGCTTTTGGGCGGGTTTGAGGGCAGTCCAAAATTATTCTGACTGCTTGACAGCAGTGGGGAAAGCACGAATATTAAAACCTGCTTAGAAACTCTCTCAGCTTGGCCACCGTCTCATTTTTCTCCGTCAGAAAACCAACCGAAATTTGAAAAGAGTAACTAGCTGAGGCTCGCGAGTTTTATTACAGCGAACTCACTTTGCCTCGCGAATTGTTAACGAGCGCGGCTAGAGTTCAAAAACTTTCCGAAAAGGAGGCTTCTTACGGTCCTGAAAATTCAAAATTTTGTCCAAAAAAGTTGGAAAGACCATAGATGCAGATCTGCCATTTACTGCAAAAAATGCCACACGATTGCTATGTTGCATACCTAGTATTTGGGAATAACACAAGTATGTGCTTAGTTACTAGTTCTCAGCTTCTAATTTCTAATTACCAGTGACACCACCTCTTGAAACAGAAGCCAAGCCTGAGAAGGTTGCTCCCAAGCAGCCGACAGATGAAGCCGAAGATCCGCTCTACGATGAGGCCTCTAGTGAGCTGGATAAAGCTAAGACGCCCACTGAAAATCCGGCCCTTGTAGTCAGAAGTCGCTCTGGGGAAGTGGTTCTAGCTGGACTTGAAATAGACGAAAAGAAGCAGGAACTGCCAGTTCAGACAGAGACAATTAAACG
>JACMKL010000453.1 GCA_014380105.1 Candidatus Melainabacteria bacterium | reverse complement strand
TCCCAACCCTGGCTAGTTGCTCAACCTGGAGCGATCACAAATATCCAGAACTGCCAGAAAGCAACCGCCGGTGAAAATGCGCAGGTAATTGTACAGCCGGGCGGCCATGCCATTCTTGAAAAAGGTTCTCGCGGATTTATTTTTGAAGGTGGCACAGCGGAAGTGAGAGCCGGAGCAATGGTAATCAACGCGAAAGGTTCCTTGAAGTTTGAGGCCGGAGCTCGCATCACTGACATCCAGGTCGTTGACGAGGGAGCACAACCAATAGCTTCAGCATATGAACTGATTGTTCCAGAAAAAATTGAATCAACACCCACAGCATTTAATGGACGTTCGTATCAAACGGACGAAATGGCGAAATGAAATTTGCATATCGGACTTTAATTCTTCTCTCAATTTCTGCTATCACAAATAACTACGTCGAAGTTGCCGCTCAACAAAGCAGTAATCCAGATGGTCAGCAAATAGCGATGGTGTCGCCCGGCGCGATGGACCCGGCTTATCTTCGCCAGGGTGCCCAGCAGAATTATCAGTCGATGAATTTCACAGGAGCCGCTGATTTGTATAGACGGATTTGCCAAACTTCAGTTGCCAACGCTACAGATTTTGTCTGGCTGGCAGAGAGTCTTTATCGAACTAGACAGTACGCAAGTGCTGCCCAATCCTTTCAAGAAGGCATTAACAAAGGTGGCACCACCGATAGTGTCTATATTCGCCTCGTCGAAAGCAAACTTGCCGCACGTGATATGAATGGCGCCAAAGAAAGTTGTCTCAAAGCGCTTGCGTCAGTCAAAGATGACGCAGTAAAAAAACACCTCTCTCTACTTTTGAGAATTTGTTCGATGCCACTTCCCGGTCCGGCGTCACGCGACGGTAAAAGCGCGCAATTTACGGAGCGCTGAGATGAGCAAACGTCGAAATTCTAATGGCACGGCAACGGTTGAACTCCCATTTGTGCTCTGGTTCTTTTTCTTCTTAGTCGTATTCCCCATGCTCGACATGGCAACCGCTGGAATTCGCATCACCATTTTATATGCAGCAGCCCACACAGCCGCCATCTCCGCCTCGCGAGCACACACTTTTCTTGCTCCACTTGAAGAAAAAAAATCGGCAATTCAATTAGCACAGCAACGAACCGTCGATGTGGTGAGTTCATTCACTGGGGTCAAAGTTTCGAAGATTGAAACATCCATCATCATCACCAATCTTGAGACCTTGACCGAATCAAAAACAAACGCGCCTCTCACAAAGACTGCCGACGTGTCCAAAAATACTTATCAAATCGAAGTCATCATCGAAGGGACTACCGCTCCACTAATTGCGGTGCCCCTACCGGTCAGAATTGACGGCGTCACACACCCACTGAGCGTAAAAATGTCAGACCGACAATATTGCGAAAATCCACAGGGATTAACGATATGAATATGAAATATCATCGCGACAGTCGTGGTCAATCTTTGATCATGATCGCTAGCTTAATTGGTTTAACGATTATGCCACTGCTGGCAGTCTTCACTTTTGAAGTGGCGAGAGTATATCTCTTCAAACAAGAACTGCAAAATGCCTGCGACGCTTCCTCCTTGGCGGCAGTAGCCACTCTAGCGAGCGCAGACAATACCAATCCGACACTAGCACATCAAAACGCCATGGAAGCGGGACTTGGAGTATTCAAGAAAAACTTTGTCGGCGGCAAATCGCTTGCCAACGTCGTTAAAGTTGAGAGTCAGGGTTCGCTATCAGTTGCTCCGGGCGAAGCTAAAGTCTTCTATCAATTTCTCAATCCACTTACAAACGCAATTGAAGACATCTCCAGTCCGAATGCCAAAGTGGTAAAAACCTTCGGGACTTTTGGCGGACTTCTGAGTTTTGGTAAATACATTGGAATCTCATCGCTCGCTGTCAATGCAGTATCCACCGGACAAGTTCCACAATTTGACGTCGTTGTATGCTTCGATGTCTCTGGCTCTATGGATGATCAGACGAATGTCACTTGCGTAAAGCGCAAATGGGATCCGACTCTCGGTGGTGGCAGAGTCGTTTATGAAATGGTATCAAGTAAAAATGGTCTGGCATCGGGCAAAATATACGATGTCGTCAAACCAGAACCGACAGGAAGTAGTTTGAATGGTGTCTATCCACAACTCTTGAGTGAGTCCTATTGGAATGCCAATCTTTATTTCACTGAATATTTGGCAAAATATTATGGAATAGCCGGGCTCAGATCAGCAGGTGGATATCCTGAAGCGGGTCAGCCACCAGGCAATTACCCACCAGGAACTGCATTTACCTGGGACGGCTGGGATGCGTTTACAGACATGGTTGTAAATCTAGACGGCAACGCATCTTTCACTGGATTTACTTACGATGGTTATTCGTTTCCTGACTTAAATACTTTGGTCGAAGCTTCCAGAGGTAATCTCGAAAGTAATGCAGTTTTTGTTAGCAGCAAAGCGAACACCTCCGTTTCAGTATCTCCGAGAGCGGGATATCAAAAGGCATATTTAGAAGCCGCCGCTTCTAAAGCGCAGCCAATGAAAGATGCCAAAGACGCACTTGTCACTTTCACTGATGTGCTCAACACTGACGCCGACACTCATTTCGGTTTGGTGTCATTCGACTCCGCTGTAGGCACAGATGTAGACAGCAAAGAGAAATGGTACAACATCGACCAGATTGCTCAATATGGAGTAAAACAAGACTTCCCACTACCACGCGTTAAAGTGACTAAGCAGAAAGGCACCACTAATTACGGTGTCGTCAACACATCAATCAAATCCTGTGTTGCGATGGGCTCAACAAATATCGGCGGTGCACTCCATGAAGCTGTCCAAGACTTGAAAAATGACAGTCGCAGCGGAAGTGTGAAGGCGGTAATTCTTTTTACTGACGGTGAACCCACCCTGCCATGTGGTCCGCTTGATCCATCCAATCCGCTCAACAATGCCAGATTGGCTGCCGTTGAAGCGCGTGAGGCAGGAATTCCGGTCTATACCGTAGGACTTGCTCAAAATCCAGCGATTATCAACGATCAGATAGCTATTCTCAACGACACTAACCAGAGCCCATCTTCTGGCGGAATAGCAGGCATTGCCGGTCACGGTGGATCATTCACACTGGTGACAAATAGCAAAGATTTGAGAGCAGCATTCCAAAAAATCGCCAGACACCTTGTTCGCCTTGTCGCTCATGAAGGAGCATAATTATGCGTCGACGTTCTAAAAAAGGCTCGCTAGTTCTTGAGCTCTCAGTCGCTTGTTTCTTTATGCTTGTGTTTGCACTACTTAGTGTTCACTCTGCAGTTGCAGTATTCGGTGCCTACATCAACGACCGCGCCTGCCGCGACGCCTGTCGGGCAGCAGCTCAAGCAAGCACCCTCGATGAAGCACATACACTGGTTTATGCAGTACTCAAAAATCATGCCAGCGGCAGTTTTCTCACTGCGCCAAAAATCGTTGGCAATATTGAATACCAAGACTATGGCGGTAAGCCAAGCCCGAACGTTTCACCATACGTAAAACTCTCCACTAGCCTTGATGCCAATCTTCCATTCCAGCCACTTGCATTTTTCGGTCAGGACTTTAAAGATGGAAAGATTGTATTC
>JACMKL010000452.1 GCA_014380105.1 Candidatus Melainabacteria bacterium | reverse complement strand
TTGCGCGCTTCAGATTTGCAGAAAAAGGAGCGCTCGTTTGCAAACGGCAATGGTGGCTCACTTCTGCCTGATCAAGAAGAGGACCTCCGCAAAGAAGTCGATAAGCTCGGACAAGAAGTTTCTTATCGAGTGAAGTCGTAAATCCTATTGAGTTAGTTCTCTTTAGAAGACCTTGCCTCGGTGTATTGGGACAGAGGGGAGACGTGAAGCTACTTGTCCTGGTGCGTTTGCCCACCATGCTTGCGTCCATTTTCTTTGTGCTCACTCTTTTTACGTTTGGAGTTTTGACTATTTACTGATGCTCGACTGGTAGCAGAATTGCGGGCTGAGGTAGTGGTTGGAGCGTCAACCAATTCGTTGATGAATACAGGTTTGGGGCGATCGTGCTGGCTAGCTTTATGATGGTCGCCAAAGATTGCCCACAGTGCGAAAATGACAAACAGAAGCTGAATACCTGTCAGAACATAGTACATCGGAGCTTCGTTTGGGCTCTCGCGTGAATACTGCGGGCTTTCAACTCCAAATTTGCCGCGCCCACCGCCTATAATGCCGGTAAAAACTGGTCTGACCATCAGAAATAAAACGAAGAACGCGAATGTGTAAGGCACCACATCATTAACGGTCACGTCATCACCTAAAATGCTGTCCCACTCAAATTGCACATATTTCCATCTTACTTCTGCGAAAATGCGTTTAGAGTGGAGTTATACAAATTTATAATACTTGATTCGATTCAGCGCCTCGGCGCGAAATCAGTTCTCTAATCAGTTCCAGATTCCAAATGATTCGCGGGAACGATGACTTGATCGGAACTTTCTCTGGTGTGTCAGTGTCTCACTGCAACTGCTCTCAAGGAAAGTATTATGACGCTGGTAAACGCTCCGAAGAATGGTCGCGTCAAAACGCAGCCTAAAACACTCGCATCCGTCACTTCAAAGCCGACTTTGAAGGCTAAGGCTGCTCCATCTAAAAACGTTAAGGCGCCCAAGGATGACGGATTGATTGTTTGGGTGGCAGTCGAAAGTCGATCTCTCACCACATTGTCAGAACTTGCAATCAAAGAATTAAAGCGTTTGGAGAAGAGTGTCACTGCAAAGCGAATTCACAAGGCGCGAGTTGCTTTGCGGCGTTGGAGTGCACTCTGGAAACTCCTCAGAGATGATGGCTGGGAGACGGAGGAATTCTATGCGAAAGTCAACAAGCCGCTAAAGCATATGTTGAAGGTCCTCGGTAATGCCCGCGACGCAGACATAAATTTGGAACTGGGCAAAGAAATAAAAGTTTCAAAACAACTGCGTGACGAATGGAAAGCACACAGGGCAAATACTCGCGCAGAGCTACGCGAATGCGTACAAAATCTACGCTTGAAAAAGTTAGAAAAGCGAATGATCAAGTTTGCGAGCTTAGCACCGGAGACGGTATCACACGGGATCAAAAACTCCCTCATGGTTGACGAAGATTCTGAATTCCATTTCCATACAGCTTTGGAAAGTCAGGAACGTATTGCTCAAAAATTGGCAAATGTTGCGTCTTCATCAGACGACTATCACCAGCTTCGATTGGCGCTTAAACAGTGGCGTTATATTCTTGCAGACGTTTATGGTGCTGCCCAGAATGAGCTCGAAATTGCTCAGGCTCAGTTAGGTGAGTTGCATGATTGTGACCGCTTGAAAGAATTGCTTATAAATTCGAGAAATGAAGTTGAATCGCTGGGCAATCTGAATCATATGCGTCAGTTGTTGATTGCAAAAGTAATTGATGTTGCCAGCACCTTACCGTTTGGATATCGCCCCAAAATAAAAATTTGAGGCTAGGTTTTGAATAGCGTTTCAGCTAGATGATTTGAGTAAATAAGAACCCATCACTATGGGTTGCCTTCCTGTTTGGACGTTTGCGAACGCCGATATTTTAGACAGCGATAAATGCCGTACACACTTATCACCATCCAGAAAGCATTTCCGATAAAAGATGACAAATTCCAATTGTGCAAAATGGATACGCCAAGCAGCGCAGCGCTCAGAAAGTTTAGTATGGAATAGCTCAGTTTTTTTGCGTAATCTCGCTGCCATTGCACCCGGGCGTAGCAGCCAATCGACAACGCTATTCCAATAAGTCCGACTATATCAAAGATGCTCAGCATACTGGCTATATTAGCGCTTTTTGACCACAATCTAAAGCGGCTAAACTGAATATCGCTCTGTGAGACAAGTGTTCAAGCGCAGAGTTTCTATTGACTGGGAAGCGAACGATTCTCGATTACTGGATGGACAAAGTCCGTCTTATTTCCATCCGTTCTTCCTTAAATGTTCTGCGCGTGATTTTATGTCGGTTTTCCATTCTTTGGTTTTCGAAGATAATCCACGAACGACCGTAAACATTCGATGATTATTTGCAAATTCTTGCTCATTGCGCATGAGGAAATCCCAGTACAGAGAATTGAAAGGACAGGCGTCATCGCCTATTGCTTTCTTCGGATCGTAATGGCAACCCTTGCAGTAATTTGACATTTTGTTGATGTAGTTAGCGGATGCCGCGTAGGGCTTTGTTCCGACATATCCACCATCGGCATGTAGCGACATGCCAATTACGTTTGGAATCATCACCCAGTCATAGCCATCGATGAACATCGCATGAAACCAATCATTCGTTTCTCTTGGATTAAGCCCAGCAATCAAAGCGAAATTACCAAGCAGCATCAATCTGACAATATGGTGCGCATATCCATGTTCCAAGACTGTATCAATTGAGTCTTTCAGGCAACGCATCTTCGTGTCGCCGCTCCAGAAAAACTCGGGCAACTTTTCATTAGCGTTCAAATGATTTTTTTTCTTAAAGTCAGGCATCATACGCCAGTATGCACGCCACATGAACTCTCGCCATCCAATTAGCTGCCGAACAAAGCCTTCCACTGAAGTCAATTGAGCTTTGCCTGTTTTATAACAATGTTCGGCTTCCACGCAAAGTTCAACTGGATGTAACAAGCACGTGTTCACATATGGCGAAAGAATGGAATGGTTCAAAAACGGCTGACCATGCAACATTGCATCCTGATGTGGACCAAATTCATTGAGCCTGTTATCAAAAAAATTTTTTGCAGCGACGAGTGCGTCTTTTCTGGTGACGGCGTAATTCCAGTTTTCAGTGGTGCCAGGATGATCACCAAAATAACGCTCCACCATCGCAATTACTTCTTGAGTGATTTCGTCTGGCGGAAACGCCGGCTGCGGCGGAGCAATTAGTTTTTTGTCCGGTGGTAGTCTATTTTGCTTGTCATAATTCCATGCACCGCCAAACGGTTTGTCAGCCTCCATCAAGATGCCAGTCTTCTTCCGCATGATGTGGTAGAAGTTTTCCATCGTAACTCGGGCGTCGGGAGTTTTATGTAATTTCTCAAACTCTTCGGCGGTTGAAACAAAGTTACAGTGCGGAAAAATTGCAACAGGAATATTGCTGAGCATTTTCTGCAGTCGATCTTGTACTCCGAATTCCGACTGTTCCATCATGTAGATTTTTCGGGCTGATATTTTTCAATGTGATTAATTACAGCAGCTTTGAAATCAGGACTTTCACGATGATAGTCGACAAGCCAGCCATCAGCTCTAAGCTCTTCTGCAAAGTGACGCATGATCGAATAAATGAGCACAAGTTTTTTCTTGTGATATTTCAGAATTTGACCACGCGCAATACTCTCCACCAGTAAAACGATGGAGCTGCTTTTGTCTGCCGACAAGAGTGCAGTGTTATTGAATGAACACTGGTCGCCGGTTATCCAAATTGTGGTCGGATGTTTTTTCAAGATGCATAAAAATAGGCGAGGTTACCAGTTTACACACTGACCGTGTTCAGTGAACTGGGTGTGAACGGGCTGATGTCTAATCTTTGAGCTTCTTGGCGCCACCTGTTCACACTGCTACTACGCTTGCCATGATTTCAATTGCGGGGGCTAAATCTGACCACCTGACCTGTCCAGCCAAAGCGATTGGCTGCCTGCATCTGCACCCCAGCTTCGATTGATGCACCGGTCACATTAGCTATTCCCTGAAGGGCATCACGCTGGGGTGCGTACTGTTGGTCGACCCCAGCGGCTAGATTGCAACCCTGTAGTTCGATTTGTGCACCAGGTGCGAGGGCTCCAGAACTTCTCAGTCTGGCAAACTGCGCGACCACTGCCGGATCGCTGAGGCTGTAGTCGGTGCCGTTGATAGAGAGATTGCCGTGAAAGCCATGTGAGCGGATCACTATTTGCTTAAATTGATTGCCATCTCTCTGGTATTCACGGATAGTATTGTCGATCATTGAGCTCAGGCTGCTGTTACCGGCGCTTACATCCCACCCTCCAACTCTGGCTAAATTGGCCGTAATTTGGTTCCAGCCGGTCGCAGTATCCTCGGTTGAACTGGTCAGGACTATTTTGTCTCCTGTGCCATTTGGTTCCTGATGCCCCAATGTATATAGCCCAGGGCGAGCTGCCACGTTGGGAAAATCGCCGTCTTTAGGAGTTTCTGTTTTATTGGCAATTAGTAAATTCTTTTCGCCTTCTGGGAAGATGCTTTGCTGACTAGAAAAGTCCAGGATGTTGTCTTCTAATTTGAATTCGTTGTTGCTCGATGTTCGCTGCCCAAATGCCAAAAGCTGCTCCTTTGGATTTACAATGTCAGCAAATGTTAGCTGTGGCGATTCGGTGTTCTTTTGTGGGAAATTAAACTCTTCGCGCTGCTCCAAATTATTTGACATTGCCTTGACCCTTCAAGAGAGGAAGAAACGGGGAATCAGCTGGGGCTGTCTCTGTCTTATAGAGTAGGTTGCAAAGATGACTAAATTATAACAACTTTCGCGTGCCAACCTCAGTTCTGATCAGTTTGAACCGTAGTTTCACCTTTATGATCATCCGAAGACGGTTGGGGGAAAGTCAGAAAAAAGAAATGACCAGATTTGCAAGCTTAGCACCAGCGATGGTATCACACGCGTTCAAAACTGACTGATGTTTGAAGAAGATGCTGAATTCCACTTCCATCTAGCTTTGGAAAGTCAGGAGCGTATTGCTCAAAAATTGGCGAATGTTGAGTCTTCAAGCTCTTTTCGGTTCCATAATCATATCTTCGCAGTTAGGTTGCGAACGTATTGCCTTGGCGAACTTCCAAGCACCCGCTTAAATGCGGTGCTGAAAGCGCTTTCGGACTCGTATCCCATTGCCTCCGCAATCATCGATACTGAATCAGAGGAATTTGTCAACTTGTCTCCAGCCAGAATCATGCGCCAGTTTGTCAAATACTCCATTGGAGAAATTCCAACCTTTTCTTTGAACTTTAATGCAAACGTAGAGCGAGACATTTCGGCACGTTCAGCCATTTCCTGCAGTGTCCATCGATGGGATGGATTTTCATGGATTGCGGTAATAACAAGACTCATTTTTTCATCTGAGAGAGCAAATAACCAGCCGACACCACCATGCACTCCTTCGCCCAAATACAACCTCAGCGCCTGAACCAGTATCATTTGAGCCAGGTGTTCGACAACCAAGAAACTTCCAGGTTGCGGATCGCGCAATTCTTTCATCATATGTTCTAGCGACCAGCGCATAGTAGCTTTGTCTGATTCTTTCGAAATGTGCACGAACGGTGGCAAAATACTAAGTAAAATGTTGGCATGCTTGCTATCAAAAGCAAAATGGCCACCAACACCAAATAAGGTGCCACCCCCGTTCAAAACGTTGACGGCGCCATTTCCTTTTTTATCGGCAAAGAGTGTCATGGCGTCTATTGGAGTGACACTGAGGTCACTGGCCAAAACGAATGGTCGACCATGCGGTAGCAAAAAACAATCATGTGTATTGAGGTGCACAGGTTCTGAAACACCTTCTACAACAAGCCA
>JACMKL010000451.1 GCA_014380105.1 Candidatus Melainabacteria bacterium | reverse complement strand
GGTGTAGGCGACAAGATGGGTCAAGTGCGTGAGCAGCTCGCTGTCATGCACACCGACATCAACAACATCCACGGTGGCATGAAAGGCGTTGATGGACGTCTAGCCCACATGGAAGAACAACTCAATCAAATGCTCGATCCAATCGTAAAATTGAAAGATCCAGTTGTTGCTTTGAGAGACCCTGTACTTGGTGTCGGTAATCAGCTTACGACGCTGAAATCTGACTTAAAAGAGTTGAAAGACGTCGTTAGTTTTACAACCATTTCAATCCTGGTCGCCGTACTCGTAGTCGGTATCTTGATTGTTGTTGGTACACCAATCACGGCATTGTTCGCATGGCGCCATCGTCGCTGGATTATGCAGAAATTCGGTAATGAAGATGTTTCGGGTAAGGCAGAACCTACCGACGAAACACCTGAAGAGGCTGAGGCTGCCATCGCAAAGCAGAAAGAGGCAGGTCCGGTATCGAGCCGCAGATAAAGGATTGACAGACAAAATCGCGAAGAGACAAACTTAGCGACACTGGCTGACAAAAGGAACGATCCCCACGAAAGTAGGGATTTTTCCTTTTTCTGGGTGTTCTATAATGATGCACTTCAAAAGGCTGGCACTGCTTCAAATCGGTAACTAACAATTTCGCCCCCAAAGATCGGAAATTATGAATATGTCTCCTTGCTCGGACAGGGTGGCATGGGCAATGTTTATAAATACCACAACGCAAATTTGGACAAATTCTTCGCCATAAAAATGCTTGCGACTACAAATTTTTCGGATTCAGCATATAAACGATTTGTGATGGAAGGACGCGCAGCAAGCCGATTAAAGCACAACAATTTGCTTACTGTTCACGATCTTGGCCTGACAGAAGATCATCAGCCATATATGGTGATGGACTTTTTTGAAGGCACAACTCTGGCAGACATATTGCGCCAGGGTGTAAAACTGAATGACGCCGAAATTTTGGAGATATTTATTCAGAGCTGCGATGGGATGGCTTATGCGCACGAAAACGGCATTATCCATCGCGATTTAAAACCAAACAATATTTTGATTTCAGGAATAGAAACCAAAAATCTACACGTTGCAATTTTCGATTTTGGAATTTCCAAAGTTTTGGATGATACCTCATTTGATGTCACTAAAGTTGGAGAAGTTTTCGGAAGCCCACTCTATATGAGTCCCGAACAATGGGGATCGGCGCCATTAGATGCACGCAGCGACATCTATTCCCTCGGCTGCACATTTTATGAATTGCTTACTGGAGCGGCACCGTTTACCTCGCAATCCGTTTACGAATTAGCGCATAAACACACAACTGAAAAACCGATGGATATCAAGGAAGCGTCGATGGGTCGACACTATCCGCCTGCGATAACGGACGCCGTCTATCGCATGCTTGAAAAGGATCCCGCGCTTCGACCATCGTCAATGACGGAGGTCAAGGCGTTATTGACTAGAATAGACGTACTGCCTGCGTCCCAACCTCAGTCATCGCAGGCTCTAGCTGGCAAAAATTCAGAAGTTCTAAAAACCTATCTCTTTAGTGCGCTGGCAATTGTTTCAATTGCAGTAATTGCATTTGTTGTTTATAGCTCTCTCTATCAACCAACAAGCCATGACGCTTATGTGGGACAAGCACAACGTCCAGACAAACAAACAACGGCACCGCCCGTGGCACCACTTGCGTCAATCGACCCTCCGAAAATTACAGCACAACAAATTGCAGCTGTAGCGAAGAAGAAGGAAGGCGATGATATGCCGATGTTTATGCGACAAATTGGCAATAATCTTACAGCTATTGACCTGAACGGATATGCAATCCGAGATTCCAACCTTGTGGAATTAAAGCGCGATGCCTTTCTGAGACGACTTAGAATCAGCGAAACATCGATTGGTGATGCTGGCTTAAGAATCATTGGCAAGTTACCAAATTTGGACACGTTGCATGCCGACCATACGGCACTAACTAATGACGGACTAAAATATTTAGAAAAACTGCCTCTTAAAGAACTCTCTGTCAGTCGAAACAATTTGGATGCCACAGGCCTGAAAAAAATTGCAAAAATACAATCAATCACAGACCTATCGATACCCGAAAATCCAGTCAGGGACTCAGATTTAAAGCATCTAGCCCCACTAAAGAAAATCAAATATTTACATTTGGACAAGACTCAAATCACTGACGAAGGAGTCAAAACGGTCGTAGAAATGTTTCCGGAGCTGGAAGAATTTCACGCGCGGAACATTGACTCAGTGACTGGAAAATCGCTAAAGTATTTAGCAAAAGCGCCCAAACTGAGACGTTTGACTCTCAGTGGGTGTAAAATTCCAGCTTTGGAGTTACGCGAATTCTTTGCAACAAATAAGAAAGTAGAAGATATACGCAATCACATTGAGACGATGATGTTGGATTTCACAGACGTCAGGTAAGCTAAGTGATTAGAGGCTTATCACTGTAGATGCCACCTTTCTTCAGCTTGTGCTCATTTTTCTCGCTTCTCATGCACTGATTGCAATGTACTGGTGCAACTCCTGTCGGCACAAATGGCACCACTGTCATCGCTCCGCAATCTGCGCAATTTACTCTACTCATTGTTTGAGTGTCTTTTCCGGCTTTCAACATTCTGACTGCCAGCCTGCAAGTTTGGCACTTTTTCGGTTCGTTGGACAGACGCTTTGACGCGAAAAACTCTTGTTCACCTGAGGTGAATGTG